>PKTV01000129.1 GCA_002868985.1 Desulfobacteraceae bacterium
ACAAAGAAAATGGAATGGAAGTGATTTTTCACGGGGAGAGTCAAAAGATCCTTCTTTTGAGCGTTGCTTTGGCAAAAACGATCCTTTGGATAAGGATTTTGAAAAATTCTCAATGAAAATTTATTCCCCCTTGCTGAATCATTGTAAAGAAATAATGTTATAAACAATCATTCAGGTTACAATGAAACCCTTTATATCCGCCTAAACACAATGGGCCTGATCCAAGATCTCATTCTCAAAACCGCTGGAAAGCTCAATAAAGATTTTAGCCCTTCTTCATTTGATTTTGAGATCAGTTCGGGACGATTCCATTTTTCAGCACAAGGATCTGTTTCCGGAAACGTCCTTTCCGTTAAAACGCATAACTTCGGTTCTACTAAAGATGTTCATACCAAAATCAAGGAAAGACTATATGCCTCTTCCGGGATAGTTAATGCTGCTTATGCTTCCTGGATGAAATTCGGAGAAAAGAGGCTGTCAAAAATATTGATTTAAAGAGGTAATGAATTTATACATACAGACATTGCCAAAACCGAATTGTGCTTTATTATAACTAAGGTTTTATAAAGGTTAAAGGATTCGCCCCAATTGGAATTATGGAATGCTGGATTAATGGTAGAATTTGTGTTGACGATAAAACTAAAAATGGATAATATCCTTTAAAAAACCAACCTTCCAGCATTCCACTATTTCATTATTCCATATTCGAGACGAATGTTCACGCTTCAATAAATGGTCTATATTTTCATTAAGTTGTAGAATTCCGAGACGTTATATTAGAGTTATAGGAGAAAGAATGGCTGAAACTGACAAAGATGATCTTATCAGCATCATTGATGAAGATGAAAAAGATGCAATGATTCCCGATACGCTTCCTTTGATTTCTGTTAGGGATATTGTGATTTTTACCGACATGCTCCTCCCCCTATTTATCGGCGGTGAAAAATCGGTGCGTGCTGTTGAGGAGGCTATGGAAAAAGACGGATTTTTGTTTTTAACCGCGCAAAAAGATCCAAACATCGAAAACCCGAGCCCTGATCAAATATTTACGGTTGGAACTGTGAGCAAGATCCTGCGGATGCTAAAACTCCCTGACGGACGCGTCAAAGCCCTTGTGCAGGGTATCGAAAAGGCCAGGATTGTTAAATACGTTTCAAAGAGATCTATTTATCGAGTAAAAATTGAGCGGATTCCGGATCAGTCGGTTGAAGAGATCAATATAGAAATGGAAGCATTGATGCGTAATGTTATCGAACACTCTGAAAAAATTTTGGCACTTCGTGGTGAAATGAACAACGATGTCGGCGTTATTTTAGAGAGTGTGACTGATCCGGGGAAACTAGCAGATCTTGTGGCTTCAAATCTGAAGTTAAAAATTGATGAATCCCAAATTTTGCTCGAGCTGATCGATCCTGCTGAGCGTCTCAAAAAAGTGAATGAGCTCCTCTCGCGAGAAGTGGAATTGTCCTCCATGCAGGCTAAAATCCAGTCTGATGTAAAAGATGAAATTTCGAAAAGTCAAAGAGACTATTTTTTAAGGGAACAGGTTCGGGTCATCCACAAGGAACTCGGTGAAGACGACGGAAAATTAAAGGAAATAGAGGATTATAGAAGGAAGATAAGAAGGGCCAAGATGTCAAAAAGTGCGGACAAAGAAGCCTTAAAGCAGTTGAAACGTTTGGAACACATGCATTCTGACTCTGCAGAAGCTTCTGTCGTTCGCACATATCTGGATTGGCTGGTTGAAATGCCATGGAGTAAATCCACCAAAGACGTTATTGATATCAAGAATGCAAAAACGGTTCTGGATAAAGACCATTTTGGTCTTAAACAGGTGAAAGACCGTATTCTCGAATACCTGAGCGTGCGCAAACTTAACCCTAAAATGAAGGGCCCGATTTTATGTTTCGTGGGCCCTCCCGGTGTTGGGAAGACTTCCCTTGGTCAGGCCATAGCACGCTCAGTGAAACGAAAGTTTGTTCGCATTTCCCTTGGTGGCATACGGGATGAAGCCGAAATCAGAGGTCACCGTCGTACCTATATCGGTGCTTTGCCGGGACGAATCCTTCAGGGCCTTAAACAGAGCGGTGCAAACAATCCTATCTTCATGATGGATGAGATTGACAAGCTGGGTTCTGATTTCAGAGGTGATCCTTCCTCAGCGCTTTTAGAGGCTTTGGATCCTGAACAGAACTCGTCGTTTAGCGACCACTACCTTAATATACCCTTTGATCTTTCCAAGGTTATGTTTATCCTCACTGCCAACTTTACAGATACGATTCCATCAGCGCTTCTTGACAGGATGGAGGTGATTACACTTTCCGGATATACGGAGGATGAAAAAAATACCATTGCCCAAAGACATCTCATACCCCGCCAGATAAAGGAAAATGGTTTAAAGACGAAAACCCTGTCCATCAGTAAAGGCTCATTATCTAAAATTGTATCCGAATACACTTCCGAGGCAGGGGTGAGGAACCTTGAACGCGAAATCGGCACCCTTTGTCGAAAGGTGGCACGGAAAATCGCCGAAGGTGATAAAGGTCCGTTTCGAATCACAAAAAAAAATCTTCAAAGTTACCTGGGGGTCCCAAAATATTTTCCTGAAATGGATCAGGAAAATAGCCAGGTGGGTTTATCCACCGGTCTGGCCTGGACACAGGCCGGTGGTGAGGTGCTTTATGTAGAGGCATCATTAATCGACGGAAAGGGGGAACTCATCGTCACTGGCCAAATCGGGGAAGTTATGCAAGAGTCTGCTCGGGCGGCCCTGAGTTATGCCCGTGCCAATCTTGTTCTTTTGGGGATCAAAAAAAATATTCTTGAAAATAAGGACATTCATATTCATGTTCCAGCTGGTGCTATCCCCAAAGATGGGCCGTCTGCTGGAATCGCAATGGCGACAGCACTTATATCTATTTTGTTAAACAAACCGATTAATAAAGATGTTGCCATGACCGGAGAAATTACATTGAGGGGAAGAGTGCTTCCTATAGGCGGTTTGAAAGAAAAAGCATTGGGTGCATTGAGGGCCGGGATTCGTACAATCATTATTCCTGAAAAAAACAAGAAGGATCTGGCTGAAATTCCGATGAATGTAAAGCGAAAAATCAATTTTGTTTCTGTAAAAGACATGGAAAAAGTTCTTTCCATTGCAATTGATGAAGGTTGATGGCTGATAAATAATATGAGGATACTTGCTGTTGATACGGCGACAACCAGCTGCAGTGTCGCAATAGTGGATAAAACATCTTTGCTTTCGGAGTTCACAATAGACAGGGAAGAGACACATTCTAAACATTTAATGGATATGATAAAGGCGGTCCTGAGAATGGCAGGGCTTAATTTTTCTGACCTGGATGGATTTGCGGTAACCAGAGGTCCTGGATCCTTTACAGGACTGAGAATTGGTCTCAGTACCATCAAGGGGCTTGCCGTAGCATCAGAAAAACCAGTTGTCGGTGTTTCAAGCCTGGAAGCGCTTGCGTTTCAGGTGTCTTATTCTCGTGATCTTATCTGTCCGATTTTAGATGCGCGTAAAGGAGAAGTTTATTTTTCCCGATACAGGTTCCTAAACGGTCATTTAAAAAAGCAAACAAAAGAACGCGTGGCACCTCCTGATAAAGCTGTTGATGATCTCAACGAATCTTGCCTGTTTGTGGGCAATGGCGCTTTGCTTTATAAAGAAATGATACTGGAGAAAATGGGAGGGTTAGCGTCTATTGCACCGATGATTCAAAATACGATTAGAGCTTCAACCATGGCCTATCTTAGCATGGCAAAATTCGAAAAGAACGATACAGATGATATTGAAAAAATCATGCCGTATTATATTCGAAAATCTGATGCAGAGTTGAATTTAATGAAATCCTAACCTGTTTTAAGGTGTCTGCCGCTTTGCCATAAATTCAATTGACTAACAAAACCCCTTAATTTAAGACGAAAAGAACAATCATTACGGTTATTATTGACAATAGGGAACCAATTTTGATAGACAGAATAGTTTAGTCTTTTGTTGCATTAAGTAAGAACAACCAGGGCATACGAAATGAGCAATTTTTTTTGGTCTGACGTACCCAGCCACTCTGCATTTCCGTTGGCAAGTGCTGGGTATCCTTTTATATTTGCTTCTGTATTCGCAACTGCTGTATTCGCACTTTTGGGGCTGATCACGTTGTCTTTGATAGGCCTTGCTGCGACCTTTTTTATTTGTTATTTTTTCAGGGATCCGGACCGCGTTATTCCCAATTATACCGGATGTGTTGTTTCACCGGCTGATGGAAAGGTTATTTCAGCGGGTTTGGTGGATAATAGTAAATTCTTTGAAGGTTCGTGCATAAAAGTCAGCATCTTTATGTCGATATTTAATGTTCACGTCAATCGTATTCCCTATGAAGGACAGATAAAAAAGATTCACTATTATCCTGGTAAATTTTTTTCAGCCAATTTGGATAAAGCATCAAATCATAATGAACACAATGCGATTTACATAGAAACCAAAGGAGGGAAGAATATTTGTACGGTCCAAATAGCAGGACTGATTGCAAGGCGCATCATCTGTAAATTACAGAAGGGTGATATTGTCACCCGGGGACAGCGTTTTGGCTTAATATGTTTTGGATCACGTCTTGATGTTTATCTTCCTCCTGAGATAAATTTAAAAATAGCGGTGGGAGACAAGGTAAAATCCGGGACATCTGTTTTGGGAGATTTGATATGATACGAACAAAAAGAAATAATAAAGAAAAATCACATCGAGGAATCTATATCCTGCCCAACATATTTACATCGCTCAATCTTTTTTTCGGATTTTATGCTGTTATCGCATCAATAAACGGAAAATTTATCGCTGCTGCGGTCGCCATTATTATCGGTGTATTATTTGATATAATGGATGGTAAAATCGCCAGAGCCACGAATACTACCAGCAAATTCGGCCTTGAATACGATTCCCTGGCCGACCTTATATCTTTTGGTCTTGCACCGGGATTAATGATATATTTGTGGTCTCTAAGACCATTGGGAAGAATCGGATGGCTGGCAGCATTTCTATTTATGGCTTGTGGAGCCCTTCGATTGGCCCGTTTTAATTCGCAGGTGGACGTCGTAAGCAGTGATCACTTTGTGGGGCTTCCAATTCCGGCCGGAGCGGGTATGGCAGCAACTGCCGTTTTATTTTGTCATAAGTTTGGTATCGAAGGAAAAATTAATCCCATCCTCATTCTTGTGATGCTGTATATACTTTCTTTTTTAATGGTAAGCACCATAAAATATAACAGTTTCAAAAAACCTGAGCTGTTTAAAAAAATGAATTTCAATGTTCTGGTGGCAATCATCTTGATATTAATTTTCATCGCTGCCCAGCCATCCGTTGCTCTATTTCTTTTGGCGCTGACTTATGTTGTTTCAGGGCCTTTAAACAGTATTAAACACCATAAAAAAGCGAGCCAAACCTTATCTGAAACCTGAGATGAAAATGAGTACGGATTTAGTCCTGATTTGAACAAAAATTAACATAAATAATTCACGTAATGATGACCAAAAACATTATAACTGATTGATTGGACGTATTCATATGACTAAAGAATATCATATTTCTGTAATTCCAGGTGATGGTACCGGACCCGAAGTTGTCGCAGAAGGCATCAAGATCCTTCAGACTTTGGCAGACAAATTCTACTTCAAACTTAACTTTACCTATTATGATATAGGCGGAGAACATTATAAGGCGACTGGAGAAATTTTACCTGAAAATATTCTGGAATCAATCGCCGAATCAAATGCGATATATTTAGGGGCCATCGGGCATCCGGATGTAAAACCGGGCATTCTTGAAAAAGGTATCCTTTTAAAACTTCGGTTTTATTTTGACCAGTATATCAATTTGAGGCCTGTTAAACTCTATGAGGGCGTAGAAACACCCTTAAAGGACAAGGGGCCGTCTGATATCGACTTTGTTGTGGTTCGAGAGAATACCGAAGGACTGTACGCCGGTGCCGGTGGTTGTTTAAAGCATGGCACTGCGGATGAAGTGGCCATCCAGGAATCCATAAACACCCGAAAAGGCGTAGAGCGGTGTATCAGATATGCTTTTGAGTATTGCAGAAAAAGAAACCAAAGAAAAAAATTGACACTTTGTGGAAAAACCAATGTGCTGACTTTTGCATTTGAATTGTGGGAACGTACGTTCTATGAGGTTGCAAAAGAATACCCTGATATTGAAACAGATTATGCTCATGTTGACGCTATCTGTATGTGGATGGTTAAAAATCCGGAATGGTTCGATGTTATTGTAACGGATAACATGTTTGGTGATATTATCACTGATCTGGGCGCAATGATTCAGGGAGGGATGGGTATTGCCGCTGGAGCAAATATTAATCCTGAAGGAATTTCAATGTTCGAACCCATTGGCGGATCCGCGCCTAAGTACACCGGTAAAAATATCATAAACCCCATTGCTGCCATTTCAGCGGCCCAGATCATGCTTGAAACTATAGGGGAACCCATGGCCGCCTCTTTGATAGAAGAGAGTGTTATTCGAGTCTTGCGTGATGATCTAAAAGATGTTGCCGCAGGTAAAATGGGATACTCAACACAAGAAGTCGGAGATCTTGTGATCAGTTATATTAAAGGAAACAGCAAACAATGACGGACAGCAGATTTAACATTGCCGTAGCAGGGGCAACAGGAGCCGTTGGAAATCAAATGATTTCCTGCCTTGAAGAAAGAAACTTTCCAATCAAGTCGATAAAATTTTTGGCATCCAGTCGTTCTGTCGGGCGCAAGCTCAAATACAAAGGCCGTGACATTGCCGTTGAAGAGTTGACCGAGACCTCTTTTAAAGGAATCGATATCGCCCTTTTCTCAGCCGGTGGTGGAACGAGTGAAAAATTTGCACCTTTTGCCGCAAACGACGGATGTGTGGTTGTTGATAATTCAAGTGCATGGCGGATGGATCCCGAGGTTCCACTGGTGGTTCCCGAAGTCAATCCCCATGCCGTCGCACAGTATAGAAACAAGGGAATTATCGCGAATCCGAACTGTTCGACAATTCAATTGGTCGTTCCATTACATCCATTGCACCAAAAATACGGTATCAAGCGGATTGTGGTGTCAACGTATCAGGCGGTTTCTGGGACCGGCAAAAAGGCAATTGACGAGCTTGATTCCCAGACCCGGGCGATTCTTAATTTTAAAAAACATGAAAATAAGGTATATCCTCACACCATTGCATTTAATTGCCTCCCGCATATCGATGTATTTTTGGAAAACGGATATACAAAAGAAGAGATGAAGATGGTCCATGAAACCCGAAAAATCTTTGAGGACGATACCATAGGGGTTACGGCAACCACCGTTCGTGTGCCGGTCTTTTTCGGACATTCGGAATCGATTAACATTGAGACTATAAAGAATGTTTCTGCTATAGAGGTGAGGGCGCTTCTCGAGAGAACATCCGGCGTAAAAGTCGTTGATGATCCGGAGAACAATCGCTATCCACTTGCTATTGATGCCGCCGGACAGGATTTGACACTTGTGGGTCGTATTCGTGACGATGAATCAATAGAAAACGGCATCAATATGTGGGTTGTCGCCGACAACATCAGAAAAGGTGCAGCGACAAATGCGGTGCAGATCGCTGAGATTCTGACAAAAGAATATCTATCGGGGGAGTAGATTTGGAACGAGTACCAATTACGCGAGAAGGGTATGAGGCCCTTAAAAAGGAACTGGCATATATTAAAAAGGTCGAACGACCCAGAAATATAAAGGCCATTGAGGAAGCCCGTGCTCACGGGGATATTACTGAAAATGCCGAGTTTGAAGCTGCCAAAGACCGGCAGGCATTTATAGAGGGAAGGTTAAATGAATTGGGATATAAACTATCCATGGCGGATATCATTGATTCTCAAAAACTTCCCAAAGATCGAGCGGTATTTGCCAGTTCGGTGTTACTTGAAAATATTGATACTTCAGAAAAGGTTGAATATCAACTTGTTGGACCCGATGAAGCGAGCATCGAAGAAGGTCGAATTTCTGTGTCTTCGCCACTCGGGAAAGCGATTCTAGGAAAAAAACCCGGAGACGAGATTGTCCTGGAAGCTCCGGGTGGAAAAAGATTTTATGAATTTATAGAAATATTGTAAACGGAGGTTTTTTGTGGCACGTATAACCATAGAAGATTGTTTAAAGCGCGTTAAGAACCGATTTTTACTGGTAAACATGGCGGCCAAACGTGTAAGGCAGATCCGTGAAGGGTCTGAATATCTGGTCAGTTCGCCAAAAAATGAAGACATTGTGGTTTCTCTACGTGAGATCGCCGCAGGCAAGATCACCATTAGAGAAGATAAAGAAGAAGAAATACAAGAGAAAATAGAAGAAACAGAAGAAATCGGGGAAAAAGAGGAAAATCTATAGGAGGCCGATACTTTTTTTGCCAAAGTACAGCTATGCCTACAAGGTGATAAAAAGAAACGTCGGGAAAGCGTTGCATCAATATGATATGATCTCCCATGGAGATCGTATTTTAGTCGGGCTTTCAGGAGGTAAAGATAGTTTTATCCTGATGTGGATATTAAGCGAACGATTAAAACGCATTCCCATCAATTATGAGTTGTATTCAGTGCATGTTGATTTAGGATTTGACGGAGGATTCAGTAAAGCTTTGGCAGAATATTGCAGTCAAATAGGCTTTGAACTCAGAGTTGAACATACAGATTACGGAGTTTTGGCGCACAGTTCCGAAAATCGGGAAAATCCTTGTTTTTTATGTTCCAGGTTGCGCAGGAAAAGGCTTTTTGAAATTGCAGATGAGCTTGGATGCAGCAAAGTCGCCCTTGGGCACAATAAAGACGATATCATTGAAACTTTATTTATGAATATTTTCTATGCCGGTGAGATTAGCAGTATGCTGCCTTCCCAGTCTCTTTTTCAGGGAAAGTTTACAGTGATAAGGCCGCTTGCATTTGTAGACGAAGACGTTATAGAGCGTTTTGCCAAAGAAAAAGGTTACCCGGTTTTTGAAAATCCCTGCCCCAGCACAAAGACCTCCAAGCGACATGAAATAAAAAAGATTCTAAAACAGCTTTATAGAAATAACAAAAAAGTCAAAGGGAATATTTTCAGAGCCATGCATCATGTGAAAATGGATTATATGCCAAAATGAAAGATATCCAAAATCAATTCGATTATCGCAACATCCCAATTGATAAGGTGGGGATAAAGGATCTTAAATATCCCATAACCGTACTTGATCGAAGTAACAACATTCAACATACGGTTGCTTCCATAAACATGTATGTTGATTTGCCCCACAATTACAAAGGGACTCACATGAGCCGTTTTGTGGAAATGTTGCATCTATTCCGACCGGAAGTTTCCTTAAAAAAAATTTCCGTTATTCTTGAGGAGATGAAAGAGTATCTAAATGCAGCTTCATCCAATATTGAGGTCACCTTTCCCTATTTCATTGAAAAAAAATCTCCGGTCAGCAAATCTCCCGGTTTGATGGATTATATCTGTAGTTTTTCAGGATCTAGCGATCCAAAGGGTAAGGTTGATCTCGTATCCGTTGTCCTTGTTCCCATCTCTTCCGTTTGTCCCTGTTCAAAAGAAATCAGTGAATCAGGCGCCCACAATCAGCGGGGTCAGGTTCGTCTTAGCACACGCTTTAAAAAATTTATCTGGAT
>PKTV01000118.1 GCA_002868985.1 Desulfobacteraceae bacterium
GCCCTTGCAGCTTCAAATCTTACGGCATGAGGCACGACCAGTTTGTGGGTGTAACCCTGTTTCTCTGAAAGCGGAGATCCGAATTGTATGCGTTCTTTGGCATACGGGATGACAATTTCAATTGCCGCTTCGCCGGCGCCCAGTCCCATGGCGGCCACCATCAGCCGGGTATAACCAAAAACCTTACCTGCATGCTTCATCCCCATTCCCGGGACCCCCCCGACGAGATTATCAGCCGGAACAAAAACATCCGTGAAAGATAGTGGAGAGGTGTTCGAAGCCCGGATGCCGTGTTTTTCTTCCCCCTTGCCCTGAACAAATCCGGGTGTTCCCTTTTCAACGACAAAAAATGCAGGTCCTTCCGGGGTTTTGGCTAAAAGGGTAATAAAGTCTGCATATCCTCCAGTGGAGATAAATTGTTTTGTGCCGTTAATGACATATCCTGTGACTTCACCGGCATCGTTTTGTACCGGCTCGGCGTTGGTTTTCAAGGCCGCAAGGTTGCTGCCGGCACCCGCTTCTGTGACGGCATAGGCCACCAGAGAATTCCCTTCGGCAATTTGGCCAAGCCACTTTAATTTCTGCTCTTCGGTACCGCCTACAATGATAGGTTCGGAACCCAGCTGGATGGCAAAAAAACCTGTGCCGATTCCAAGGCATATTTTACACATTTCAAGAATGACTTCGCAGCAGTCTCGGGCACCACCGCCCATTCCGCCATAGGCTTCAGGAATAAAAAGGAGTTGCAACCCAATATCGGGACCCAGTATTTCGCGGATGGTCTCTTCGGGAAAAATGTCGTGTTTATCGTATTCAAGGATTTTTTCACGGGTAAAAAGACGGTTTCTCATCTGTCTGATGGTATCGATAATCATCTGTCTCGATTCAGTATCCAGCCCTTTGAGGACAGGTTTTTTTTCGCTTGTAGATTCAGTCATATAGTCATCCTTTTGTCTTGCTCGTTTGCAGACACAATGCGGCTATTGCATGTACTTAAAGCCGGTGTATTCATGATCCGGTAAGCGTAAAATTACCGTAATGGGGACGGTTGATTCGACACAAAATTGCCGT
This sequence comes from Desulfobacteraceae bacterium, assembly GCA_002868985.1. Classification (GTDB taxonomy): domain Bacteria; phylum Desulfobacterota; class Desulfobacteria; order Desulfobacterales; family UBA11574; genus UBA11574. The sequence goes on from PKTV01000118.1 coordinate 1,072, forward strand.
TTTCCGGTGAGCCCGTTTAATGAGGATTTGACTTAATTTTTTAAGGTTTTGAAACGACAATAAGTAATATATAAGCATAACAAACTGGAATTATTTTATATATCGTATATCTCAAATGACTACGCTTATGGTTGCATTTCTAGTAATTTAAACAAAAATGATTGTCAAGTGTTTTTCAACTGGTTTTTTCTATGAAAACGAATATGATCAGTTTTATCTTGACTCATATCTTACTTTTTTGTAGTTAGAATGTTTTATCAACTGAGGGATCGTCTAACGGCAGGACGACGGGTTCTGGCCCCGTTAATCCAGGTTCGAATCCTGGTCCCTCAGCCACAAAGCAGCAAGGGGTTGTGAACATGATTCATAACCCCTTATTTAGTGTCCATCCATAAATGGTCTTTTTGCCCAATCTCTGCGTTATGCTCAAAAAATAATCCTCGGAATATCAACTATATGCCCCCGGTTATTTTTTTCGCATGCCTTGATCTTGAACAAAAATCCTCATTTATGGATGGACACTATTTAAAATGAGGGTTTTATATCAGCGGAATGGATAATCTTTTTTTAAATCGGATGCTGTTTGAGTGGCTTAGGGATCATTAGAAAGAACAGGCACAAGTCGAAACCGTATCTTTAAAGAAATTTTGAAGCAATGCAGCGAACCAATTGATGTCTCAAAGATTGCTTCCTGTTTTTTCTTTACGATCCCTTGCCGCGAGTTCATGCGGTTTAAAAAAAGATTATCCATGCAGCGGCCGTTTTGAAAAAAACCTGATCCCTGAGTTAAAACACAATCCCCACATAACCAACAAAGCTGTCTCCGGGACTTTTGTCATGGCTGGTGGCGTAAGCAATGGTTTCAGCTTGTTTGGCGCCGAGTTCTTTGGCAGCGGCAATTGCGGTTGCGGCTGCACCGCCGCAGCAGGCGTTCTGGTTTGCCGTGGCTTCTTTAATGACCTTTTCAGGATCCATGGTTAGCATGGCATCAATCACTCGCCGGTCGTTTTCATTTCGGACCCAGTCCACTGCTGAGGGTCCCCTGCCATGGGACATAAAACCGTAATTTGGGCCGTAATGGGTCAGATCCGTTGAGCCGATAACTTTGACCCGAAAACCAAGCCGCTTTGATATGGCGACTACTGTTTTTCCAATTTCAAGAGAATTTTTTGTTGGTGGCGCACCGATGGGAACTATTTTAGCGTCTTTGAAAAAGTATTTTATAAAAGGGAGTTGAAGTTCGATGGTGTTGTCCTGAGTATAGCGATCAGCTGTTTCAATCTGAAATGTAAATTTTTCGTTCAGTTCGTTGGCGAGAGCTGTTTCGATTTCTAAATTGCCAAAAGGGGTTTCCCATGCCCCTTCAGTCATCATATAGGCCGGCGAGCCGCTGTGAAGATGCATGCCGAAAATCACAAAGACATCCGGAGATTTTTCTTTTGTAAGACAGTGAATGACGTTACAAGCAATGCTGCCTGAAAAATACCATCCGGCGTGTGGCACGATGCCTCCGGTTAAGGGCCTGTCCGAAATGGTTTCTGTAGGGTATTCTTTTAGAAAACCTTTAATTTCTTGTTCACACGCAGAAGCGTTTTCCGGATACCAGCTTCCTGAAAAGATAGATTTTCTCACCTTCATGTCGAACACCTCCTTTCTATGCTTTTAATTTGCCATAGGTGGCATAATATGTCCAACATATTTTCACCTAAACTGAGCGTTTCAAATAGTAACAAGGCTATAAAATAGTAATAATTATAAATAAATATACATTACTAAAGTCGCTAATGGATCTCATTTAATGGGTGGATTTGTTTAAGCAAAAAATTGTCACCATTTGAAACGCTCAGGTTAGGTTTCATGATGCAAATCCTTATAAAACTTGACAGCGGGGATGTTCGATCATTATTTTTTAGAAAAAATATTCGATTAAGGAGTTGCTGATGCACTCGGATAAGCTATTCTCCACAAACATTGACGTCCGGTTCAGTGATATTGACGCCCTTGGACATGTTAACAATGCAGTCTTTTTTACCTATTTTGAGGAGGGTCGAAAACATTTTTCCAAAAAAGTGTTTAGTGTTTCAGACATTTCGGATTTTAAATTCATCATGGCCCATATCCAATGCGATTTCTTAAGACCGATACGGTTTAATGACCATGTCATTCTTCAGATGTGGGTTAAGGATATCGGAACCAAGAGTTTTTCTTTTGAATATCGTCTGGTCGATTTTTCCGATGAAACCAGGGTATATGCTACCGGGGAATCGATCCAGGTCTGCTATGATTACGAAAAAAACAGATCCATTGAGGTTCCGGCAAAGATGAAAGAAAGGTTGACTCGGTATTTGAAATAATGAATAAAAAAAAGTCCAATTAACTTCGGGAGGTATTAAATGCCCATATATGAATATCAATGTGAAAAGTGCTGCCATTGTTTTGAGAGACTTGTTATGGGCAGTGACGATGAAAAAACAAGCTGCCCTAAATGCGGTCATGGCCGGGTAAAGCGGCTTTTAAGCTCAACGTGCTTTATTGACAGCTCCGGCAGCAGTCGCTGCGGCAGCAGTTCACCGAAGGGTTTCTCATGAGCCAGTTAGTCCTTATGCAGCGGTCCGCTGCATACATCACAATCAGACCTGTCATTCGTTGGGCCGGGCATTTTTCTTGACAGGCTCAAAAAGAGGTGTTAACAGATTTTCGAAAATAGAGGCACGTAGCTCAGGGGGAGAGCGCTACCTTGACACGGTAGAGGTCGTTGGTTCAAATCCAATCGTGCCTACCATGAATACCAAGGGTTTACAGCGATTAAAAGCTGTAAACCCTTTTTTAATAGTATTTTCCAGCCTAATTGCAATTTCATGATTTGTCGGTTTCATCAGGTGTGCCTATACATTTAAAGTTACGGTCGGACTTGAATGACCAAGCTGACTTTGAATGTATTTAATGTTTTCACCTGGTTGTCATAAACGTCTATCACATAACGGTTAGGCTTTTTTCTATGCATGACATAAGTCTCTCACCTTCTCCTGTTGTTGTTTAGCCCAGGAAGCCGGATAGGACCTATACCTTTCGCTTCATCAAGCTATCCTGAAATGTATTTTCAATTTAAGTTTATTGCCCTGTTTGCCGATAATATATCTAATAAAAGGTAACATATACCCTTTTACATCCCTTTATTTTTCCCATAGAAAGTCGGAGGATACTGTGTCAGACTGGGTTATTTTAGCAACTGTCATTGCCTTGGCTGTAACGAGCTATCTAACCACTTTTTATTAGAGTAATGTTTGTCTTCTTTCACCGACAATGTCTCCTTATGATGGCCTCTCAAAGACGTCACCACATTCACCGATGAGATACACCGGTGGTCTTTCCGGCCTATAGATCCCCTTTTTATGTAAAGACAAAAGCGCCTGAAGGCTTTCCCCGTTCCGCAGTAATAAACCGCCCACAACCCCACGGATGCAGGCACCATCAAGTGCTGTGTTTGATTGAGTTTTCATTTTACGGTGGTTTTGGATTCAACAAAGCTTTATATACAGAAATCATTATAACATGCTTATCGCAAATCTTTTTTGATTGATTTCGAGACAAAAGTTTATTAATGATAAATAATGGCTCGAAAACCTTTATCCACCAGAATTGAAAACGATCTCCAGAAAGAAGTAAAAAAACTCGCCATAGACTTGGAAAAACCTCTTAATGACCTTCTCGAAGAAGCCATCAGGGACCTTCTCAAAAAACACGAAAAGAAGGGTAAAAAATAATAATGTCAAAACAATACCCGGAATGCCCTTTATATAATCACGCTAACTGTAGAGAAATTGATAACCGGAAAATCTGTGCGATTGTCCGCGAAGATAAAAACTGTCTTAAGAAGTTGCATAAGTCGGCAAAGAAGGCCAAAGAATAACCTTTAATCGAGGTCACCATGGACTGATTATCAAGACCCCATTTCTATAAAGAGGTGGGGTTTTGTATTTGAAATTGTACCCATCAGATATCACAGCATCGACGATAGATCATATATTAATAAAGAAGAGTAATTAATGGAAAACGATAGAAATAGTTTAGCACTCGTATTAAGTGGAGGCGGGGCGCGAGCCGCCTATCAAGTCGGATTTTTGCGGTGCCTTGCCCGGAATTTTCCCGATCTTGACATCCCTATAATTACCGGAGTTTCTTCTGGAGCTATAAATGCAGCTTTTCTGGCAAATCACAAGGGCACCTTTGCAGAGGCTGTGGAAGAACTATCCGGACTATGGCTTAAGCTTACCGTTGATCAGGTTTTTTGTGTGGACACTTGGGAACTTATCCGAAATGTTTTGAGATGGGGAGTTCGTTTAATTTCCGGTGGGATTCCTAAAGTATCATCTGCGAGAAGCCTCTTGGATTCGGCGCCCCTTAGAAAATTTCTGGAAAGGGCACTTTTACCTCAAGGAAATGTGATTGCCGGGATCCAAGACAATTTGCATAACGGGAAACTTAAAGCTTTTGCAATCACAGGAACCAACTATGCTACGGGCCAGGCCGTGACATGGGTTATGGGTAAGGAAATTAGAATGTGGGAACACCCCTGGCGACGAAGTGAAGTCACGGAAATTACAATCGATCACATTATGTCTTCAGCTTCTTTGCCATTACTTGTTCCGGCGGTTAGAGTGGGCAATGCATGGTACGGAGACGGGGGGATCCGGCAATCAGCACCGCTTTCGCCGGCGATATATCTCGGTGCAAAGCAGATTCTTGCAATTTCGACTCGTCACTTACGATCCATTGTAGAGGCGAACACTCCTGTATGCATTGGGTATCCGCCGCCTGCCCAAATAGCAGGAACTTTAATGAATGCTATTTTTCTTGACGCTCTGGATCAGGATGTCCGAACACTTAAACGTACCAACCGATTGCTTGAACAGATTCCGGAAGAACAGCATGGTGACCGACATGTGGTAAATCTTTTTGCAATGCGCCCATCAGAGGATCTTGGGAAAATGGCAGGTGGATTTGAGCCGGAGTTGCCCTATATGTTTCGGTATCTATTCCGGGGGCTCGGCACCCATGAGACTTCAAGTCCAGATTGGCTGAGTATGGTCATGTTTCATCCGCAATACTTGGCTCATCTTGTTAAACTCGGCGAAATTGACGCAGAAAAACATACAACTGAAATATCGGAACTGATAAGTTATAAAAAATAGCTACATCGAATTGAAATGCAATTAGACTCAATTATTCATTAGTGGGTATTCATGAAAATATTAGAGGCATGTTAATGGTTTGCTCATCTTGCCAATGTCTATTTTCGAAAAGATACCAGTTGTCATAAGGAAAGCTCTATAAAGCCTTTGAACCGAAAAAACTAAAGCCTGAAATGTGCATTTATCTTTATTTTTAAAGTGGTTACAGGAGTAGAGATATCTGTAATTTCATTGATATTGAGATATTGGCAAGCTGTACGACATAATCTTTGATTTTTCTTTTAATATTGGTGGGTTATCGGCTATTTGCCTAAATTGAAGCTTCACGTAATCATAACCGGCCACCTCTTTCATCTATAAACATATTGTGTTCAAAGCCAATGTTCCAGTATCCCTCCATAGAAGACCTATCCGCTAAATCTTTCGTACCCTACGATGTCGTTTTCACTTCGTCAAACTATTCTGAGTAGATAGCTTCTATTAATGTATGCCTTAATCTCAAATTTCTATCCAATCAGCAAATTATGTAAAAAATACCACAACCTGGTATAAAACAAATAAATTTTATTACATTTTTTTCACAACTTGTGATTCCGATATTTTTTGAAATTAATCTAACCGACTGAAATAATTGAACAGATCATTTTTTTGTTTTTTGGTATGAGTTTTGCTCTATCGTTACCTGAGATAAAGCCAAACCAAAAGCACCAGATTTCTCCTTTGCATATAAATAACGTGGTGGTTGTAATATGTTCTAGGAGATGGCGCAACAATGATAGTCAAAACTGAAGACTTAAATTTGTTAAATTTGAATTTTAATACCAAAGGAGGAATAAGATGAAGAAATTATTTATGGTTTTATGTGTTGTGATTATGTTTTTTGGAATTGTAGGCTGCCCTTCGTCTGATGATCCGGCAACCACATCAAGCTTTAAATCAACAACTTCACCAGTTGCTGCTACAGGGACAGTAGAAACTTTAGCTCCTGGCAATCCTGTCCCCGAGCCCGCTACACTTATACTGCTTGGCGCTGGCCTGGTAGGTCTTGCAGGAATTGGAAGGAAAAAATTCTTTAAGAAAGATTAAATTAGAAAAAAAGCAAAACCCTTATTATGATTCCTAATGAACCATCCATTTATGAGGTGGGGTCATCAATAACGCCCTCTCCCTCTGGGGAGAGGGCCAGGGTGAGCAGTAATAATTAATACGTATAAAATTTCCTTTATGTTATGGATTCCCTCTATCGTTTCGATGCTTACTTTCCGCCTTCTATACGTAACACAGAGAGCCTCCAGATTTAAAACAATTTCGATTTGAAATTTTCAATCCGAAACCTTCAACCTCTCCTATAGATGGCAGGTTTTTGAGGCCTTGAAGTTGTTGTGATATCTAATTTCAATAGTGTCATATTGTCGCCGAATAAAGTCCAGTAACTCTAAAATTCACGAAGAATTATTTAAACTTATTCGACGACAAAAACAAAAATATGGACCCACATATCCCCATTTCCCGTAACCATCTCCTAACCTCTCAACGCTCAAACCCTTACCACTCTAAAGTTACCACATATTCATTCCCCCTCAAAGGTGTATAAATATCCCGTGGGAATTTTTATATGCTTGACAAGACGACAAAGAAACAAATATTTTGATATTATCACCTGAGTCTCTGACGAGTCGGGGGCTTTCATATGCAAGTTGAGCTTAGCGAAATTCCGCTTGTCGTAGATACCGCTTTCGGTGTGGGGGCAAGATTCAAGTATCAAATGGATACAAGGAGGAACTGATCATGCAGGACGACTGGACCGAAAAACTGTCATGTGCCATTCAGTGTCATAGGTGTGATGAGAAGATGGATCAAAAAGATCCCAGAATTCTTTCTGTCTATGATCATCAGGCCATATGCATGACGTGCAAAAAAGAAGAAGAACAACGGCCGGACTACGAAAAAATTTCCAAAAATACCATAGGACAGTGTATGATCGATACAGAACTGCAATACAGTGATCCTGCGGGTTTCTGTTATCATCACTTCTACCCATACACTTGCTGATATTCAAACGCTTAACCATCTTTTAGTTTTATCGTCAAAACAAATTTTACCATTATTCCAGCATTCCAATTTTGAGCGAAGCGAACTAAGTTTACCTATCGTTGGGAGACAGTCCTGGTAAAGAAATAACATATTGACATTATCTTTAAAGGAATGTATGAAAATTCAACAAGGCAAACCGACCGGTCTGTCTTATTGTGTCCCATATTTAATAATAAGGCAATAAAACCATGACATTGAAAGAGAAAATCATCCACGAATCCCTTCGCCAGTTTTCCACAAAAGGCTTTCTTTCCACATCGATTACCGACATTCTTGACGCCGTAGGAACGTCGAAAGGCGGATTCTACAACCACTTTGAAAGTAAGGAAGCCCTTTTTTTTCATGTGATGGATAAGGCCCGGAGTATCTGGCGGGATCGTAACCTGGCTGGGCTGGATCAAATCGAAGACCCGGTGGATAAGATCAAGCAGCTTTTAAAAAACTTTTACAAGCGGTATCTGAAAGATTCGGAAAATTTTCCGGGAGGCTGTGTTTTTATCACCCTCATGGTTGAGCTTATCGATCAACGTCCCCATCTTGCCAATGATATCAACAAAGGCTGGGTTGGCTTCAAACGGTTCATACAACGACATTTGGAAGCAGGCAAAGCCACCGGCAAACTGCGCAGCGATGTCAATACCGAAGCCGTTACAGAAATACTGTTTGCCGGCATACTGGGGGCTTCCGTGAACTTTAATGTCGAAAAATCGGACGGCAGCCTGGAAAAAACCGTAAACTCGCTGATTGATTATCTCGAGAATCTGAGACCTTAACTTGTTCCTTGAGGACGGCTCATGTAGCGATATTTCTTTTGGCAGGATTAACACCGACAGGTCGGTCCCTTCAACATACATATGTAGAGGGCACCCGAAAAAACGGCATCGACGGACAGGATTTCTGATCTCCAATGATCGCTGTATCATTTACAGTTTTGGAAAGTCGTTTACGCAACGAGAAACCCTAATATTTATAGCAAAGGAGGCAGAGAGATGATTGATTTTACATTTACAGAAGAACAGGAAATGTTTAAAAAAGCGGCTCAAGAATTTGCGGAAACACAGGTTGCCCCCAAAGTTTCTGAAATGGAAGAAACCGGCAAGGTCAATCAGGAGCTTGTCAAAGCCATGGCTGAAGCAGAAATGATGGCATTGACCATTCCGGAAGAATACGGGGGTCTGGGCCTGGGATACACCGCACGATTTATCGCGCTGGAAGAAATTAGCAAGGTATCGGTCGCAGCGGGAATGATGCTTCAAGTTTTTGCATTGGGCATCGAACCCATTTTGAAATTTGGTACTGATGAGCAGAAAAAGAAATTTTTAC
>PKTV01000160.1 GCA_002868985.1 Desulfobacteraceae bacterium
GACTTCGTTATTTGTATTGGGAACTGGAACATCTTCCTTCAGGGTCAGCCGGAAGTACTGCTGTATCAAAAAAAGAAAAAGGGTTTGACTGGCTGAAAATAGAGCCTTATATCGGTGCTGTCGTATTTCTTGCCGCCATCGTTTGTGCATGGATATACAGCAAGGAAGCCTACACGCGGGTCGGAGGGCTACTGCTATGCGGTCTCGCCTTTGGATTTATCATTCAAAGAACCCGCTTTTGTTTTGTCAGGGGGTTTCGCGAACCTTTTATGACCGGTGAAAGCGAAGTAGCAAGGGCGCTCGCCATCAGCATTATTATCAGTGCTGTCGGCTTTGCTGCGCTTAAATGGTCAGGCCTGCGTGGAGAAAATGTTTATGTCTCTCAAGCGTTCTGGTTTGGTGGACTGGTGGGAGGCGTCATCTTCGGTTTCGGCATGGTTGTGGCAGGCGGATGCGGAAGCGGTTCGGTCTGGCGGGCCGGAGAAGGACATATCAAGCTGATGCTGGCCGTTATCTTTTTTGCATTATCGACGTCGTTGTTCAAAGCTTGGATCAAAAGCTCAGAGGGCCTCAATTCATTCATGGGCTACAAAGTCTTTCTCCCGGACTTTTTGACCTATAAATGGAGCTTGATCCTGGTCATCGTCATCATGTTGGCATACTATATTATCACCACCTGGAATGAAGAAACAGAAAAATTTGTTGTAGAATTATAAATTCTTTACGCGATTTTATAAAAAGCTGCTGCACAGTTATAATTAACAATTAAGGAGGATAGTTATGGTCGAAAATATCACACCGGATGAAACATTGGACTGTCGGGGACTGAGCTGTCCCATGCCGCTGCTTAAGGTCAAAAAGGCATTAAAAAAGCTAAAACCTGGACAAATCCTGGAAATTCTGGGAACGGATCCAGGATCTAAAAGTGATATACCCGATTATGCCAAAAAGCATGGGGACGAGTTTCTCGGCTTAGAAGATGAGGCAGGGTATACAAAATTTTTGATCAAAAAAGGGGGGTGATTTGTTAAATGGAAAACATCGCCGTACTAATTAAAGACGTGGACCAGCAGTATGAGGGGCTTAGAACCAGCCTCGGTTTGCTCCTGGAAGCGGCTTCTGTTCAGATGTATGTCCTGAATCATGAAATTGGAAATATGGACGAAGCCTACAGTGAAAACATGGAATTTATCGACGAGATGGAGGGAGAACGATATTCCAATCATCCGGCCAATGTTGAAAAATACGGCTTCAAGCCGATAACCATCGAGGAAATGCTGGTCAAGCTTAAAGAAGCAGACTTAATTATTCCTTTTTAGAGGATATACAATCATGAAACTATTAAATATTATTCGGTCAGAACCTGACGATATAACAAAAACATTCATTGAAGACTTCTCAAAGGACGATGGGGCTAAAAAAGTCGTTCTTTATGAAGGAGATACAGACTGGTCCGCATTGGTGGATGATATCTTTTCATATGACAAGGTTGTATGTTGGTGGTAAATTGTTTCTATCTGGAATTCGAACCTTGTACCATGTATTATCGTGACCTGGAGTTGAAATATTTAATTCAACTTAACAAAAAGGAATAAAAACAATGGCTAATAAATTAGGGATTCTCGTAAGCTCTAACAAGCACCTTGATTATGTCATCGCCTTAACCACTGCCGCCCATGATAAAGGCAAAAATGTTCAGATATTTTTTACCGGTCAGGGGGTTCTTCTTACACAAAGGCCGGAATTTGAGCAACTGGTTGAAAAAGCCAAACTTTCAGTATGTGACGTTAGTTTTCGGGCAAACGGTCTTTCGGGTGAAGTGCCGGGCGTCGGGTTCAAGGACTTTGCCACCCAGGCAAGAAATGCAGAAATGATTGAATCGTGTGACCGGTACGTTGTATTTTAGCCGGAATTTAATATTTAGGGTTTTTGAACAGATTGAAATTAGACCGATAGTTGTTAACTGTATAATACAGCCTTGCAATTATGCTTCTTACCCTCTTTTATTGATTCATGACGGATCTACCCAATCTTCAAACACTTTTGAATCCACGTTCTATTGCCGTCATCGGTGCCACCTCTAAAAAAGGACGGGTATGGAACATCATTTCAAAGATTTGTAACGTTCATCTGAAAAGGTTGACAAGCCCCATTCATGTCACTATATTTCAGCTAACTGTTGTAATTTAAAAAAAATACGGAAAGGAAACAATTTTATGGCAAAAGATATTCTTGAAGTAGGCGACAGCAGCTTTGAAGCAGAAGTATTACAGTCAGATAAACCTGTATTGGTCGATTTTTGGGCACCCTGGTGTGGGCCGTGCAGGGCAATTGCACCCATCGTCGAAAAGCTTGCTGCAGATTTCGGCGACAAGGTTAAGTTTACTAAATGTAATGTTGATGAAAATCCGACAACCCCTACCAAATACGGCATAAAGTCCATCCCTACTCTTATTTTCTTTAAAGATGGAGAAATCCAGGACAAGGTTATTGGTATCGTTGCAAAATCAAGGCTTGAAGAAATGATATCTCAAGTTTAGCAGGAAACCTTGCAAATGAAAAATGTCGATTACGAGATTGTCATTATCGGCGGTGGTCCGGCAGGGCTAACCGCCGGTCTTTATGCGGCACGCTCCGGATTAAAGGTCGTTTTATTGGAAAAATTGATGACCGGCGGACAAATAATTATCTCAGACTGGGTCGAAAATTATCCTGGATTTCCGGAAGGCATCAGCGGTCAGGATCTTGTACAGCGGTTCACGGACCAAGCGAAAAGATTCGGCCTGATGATCGAAAGCAAAGAGGCCGTTTCCCTTGATCTGTCTAAGCCTATTAAAAAAATCATTTTAATAGATGGCATCCTTACAACACATACGATCATTATTTCTACCGGCGCTTCTCCAAAGAAACTTGGAATTCCCGGTGAAGACATGTTTTACGGAAAAGGTGTCTCCTCTTGTGCCACCTGTGATGCTCCGTTTTATAAAGATCGCGTCGTTGCTGCTGTGGGCGGGGGCGATACCGCCGTGAAGGAAGGTTTATATCTGACCAAATTTGTGAAAAAAGTATATCTTATCCATCGAAGAGATCGTCTGCGTGCAGAAGCGATTCTTCAGAAACGTGCATTCAATAATGAAAAAATAGAAATTCTGTGGGACTCTGTGTTGACCGGTATCAATGGGTTAACCAATGTTGAAAGCATTGACGTGGAAAATGTCAAATCCGGTGAAAAAAAGAAGCTTTCCGTGGATGGTTGCTTTATATGGGTGGGTGAGATCCCAAACACCAAATTTCTTGCAGATGTTGTCGAACTCGATGAAAAGGGGTTTGTTGTTGCGGATATAAATATGGAAACCTCGGTCCCAGGGGTTTTTGCAGCCGGAGATGCTAGAAATACACCGTTGCGTCAGATCGCAACCGCGGTAGGTGACGGTTCTATCGCAGCATTCTCAGCAGGACAATATATCGAAAACCTGAAAAAATGAAACGAATCATTGCTTTAATTCTTATTCTATTGTTTGTGTTTTCCGGTTGTGCATGGTTTAAGTCAAAAGAAGAAGAGACTGCACTGGAACTGGTCAGCAATGGGATGGATCAATTCAACAACGAGGATTATCAGGATTCCATAGAATCCTTTGAAAAACTTAGAGACTGGTACCCTTTCAGCAAGTATGTTATTCTTGCTGAACTGAAAATTGCGGATGCGTATTACCATATAAAAAATTATGAAGAAGCTGTGGCAGCATATGAAGCATTTGAAAATCTTCATCCCCGCAACGAAGCCATCCCCTATGTCATTTTTCAAATCGGGCTTTGTCATTACGAGCGGATCGATACCATCGACAGGGATCAGACCCCTGCAAAGAACGCACTCGATACGTTCAACCGTCTAAAAAAACAGTTTCCTAAAGATGGTTATGCCTACAGAGCTGAAGAGAACATTAAAAAATGTATAAAAAGCCTTGCCGGACACGAATTTTATGTTGGATTCTTTTATTATAAGAGCAAGCATTATAAAGCAGCCCTAAACCGCTTCAAATCGGTACTATCCAACTTTCCTGATGTCGGATTTCACCAACAGGCGCTCCAATATGCCAGCCTATGTGAAGAATTGCTGACAAAAGATCAGATAATTAAATAAAAATACTTTACATATATACTGTAATATTATATTTAATCACGTTCTTGTTTTTGAAAAGGAGAAATAACCATGTCCAGAATATGTGAAATATGCGGGAAAAAGCCCCTCGTTGGTCACAATATAAGCCATGCTCATAATTTAACGAAACGTCGCTTTAATCCAAACCTTCAGAGGGTAAGAGCATTACACAAAGGAAGGGTTAAAAAGATGATGGTTTGTACCAGCTGTATTAAATCGGGACATATTGTTAAAGCACCCTAAATCGAAAAAGGTCTGACAGAGATCTTTTAAAAATGTTCATTTTTGGTCAAATTCAAGTCGAAGATTCCGGACTTTGAGGCTATTGATAAATTCCGATTATCGGGGACGCAAAAATTGGGCAAAAAGGGGGATTTTTAAGAGGGTTATAAAAAACCGAAACAAATACGGATCATCTGTCAACTCTTCTGACATCCTGAATATGTTTAATCTTTCTAATGGCCGAGAGAACCTTGTTTAAATGGTCGGTGTTTTCGACGGCTATGGTGAATACACTGTCGACGATTTTACTCTGACGTGTTTCTGTGTTCGCACTTAAAATATTGGCGCCATTTTTGCTGATACTTGCAGTGATATCCGCCAACAATCCAACCCTGTCATAAGAACGAACCAAAATTTTTACAGGATATGTATCAGCTATATCCACACTCCATTCCACATCTATTTGTCGTTCAGGGCTCATTTTCATAGCATTAACACAACGTGTTCGATGGACGGTGACCCCATAACCTCTTGTAATATAACCTGTAATAGGATCTCCTGGAACCGGCTGACAGCATTTTCCGAACTTGATCAAAATATCGTCGACACCTTTTACAGTCACACCCGTTTTCGGTTTTTTCTTTCTAACGCGGCTAATGATTTTATCAAGAAAGGATGCGGAATCTTCTTTTTCTTCGGGTTTCGGCTCAACCTTTCGAATAATCTGCAAAGGCGTGATTTTTCCGTAACCCACGCTTGCAATCAGATCATCCATCTGCTTAAAACCAAAATGCTCCACTACCTTCTCCATCTCATCTGATTTCAAGAGGGTATTAAAATTTAGGCGGTACTTGCGAAATGCCTTTTCGCACATCTCCCGACCGAGGGTAATGCTTCGTTCTCTTTCCTGGGTTTTGATCCATTGTCTGATCCTTGAACGGGCTTTGACAGTTTTAACAAAATTGAGCCAGTCTTTACTGGGATGACTCTTTTTTGATGTGGATATTTCAACAGTGTCACCGGTTTTCAATTCATATTGCAAAGGGACGATACGACCGTTCACTTTGGACCCGACACACTGATTTCCGACTTCTGTATGAATTAAGTATGCAAAATCCACAGGGGTAGCGCCACTGGGCACTGTTTTTATCTCTCCCCGGGGAGTAAAAACATACACTTCATCCGGAAAGAGATCAATGCGGACATTTTCCAAAAATTCATCTGGATTTTCAAAATTTTCCTGGTTTTCCACCAGGTTCTGTATCCAGGAAAACGTTTTGGCTGTCTTCTCATCAAAGTGAAGACCTTCCTTGTAGCTCCAGTGAGCAGCGATACCTGATTTGGCAACTTTATCCATTTCCCATGTTCGAATCTGAATCTCAATACGTTCTCCAAATGGGCCGATGACGGTTGTGTGGAGGGACTGGTACATATTGGGCTTGGGGACCCCGATATAATCCTTGAATTTTTTGGCAACCGGTTTCCATAGAGAATGAATCACTCCGAGTGCTTCATAGCAATGGGGTACTGAGTCCAGAATTATTCTAAACGCAATGATATCGTAGACATCTTCAAATTCAAGGTTCTGGGACAACATTTTCTTATATATACTGTAAAAATATTTATACCTTCGGAGAACTTCGCATTCAAGGTTGTGCTCATCCATCTTTTTTTTGATGAGGTCTTTGACCGTTTCAATATATTTTTCGCCTTCTTCTTTATCTTGATTTACGTGCTGTTCTATCTTGGAATATTCATCAGGCTGGATATACATAAACGATGCGTCTTCAAGTTCCTTTTTAATCCAGTAAATACCGAGACGGCCGGCAATTGGGGCGTATATATCGAGGGTTTCCCTGGCAATTTTTGCCTTTTTTTTCGGAGAGTGAAACTTCAATGTCCTCATATTGTGAAGTCGATCTGCCAGTTTGATCAATATAACCCGGATATCATCCGCCATTGCCAGGATCATTTTCCTGATGCTCTCAGCCTGGCGTGCCTGGGAGCCGCTGCTAAAAGGGAGGACACTCAGTTTGGTTACACCCGATACAATAAGGCTGACATCTTTACCGAACATCTCATTGATTTCTTCTATGGTGGCGTGTGTATCTTCAACAACATCGTGTAACAGGCCGGCGGCAACACTGACAACATCTAGCTTCATATCGGCAAGGATGCCGGCCACTTCAAGGGGATGGGATAGATAGGGCTCACCGGAAAGACGAACCTGTCCATCGTGGACTCTGGCGGAGTAAATATATGCACGATCGATAATATCAAGATCCGCATCCGGGTAATATTCGGTAATTTTGTCGATGATGTCGTTAATACGGATCATGGTGAAAAATCCTGGCCCATCTTAGATCCCGACACGCGGGGGAGGACCGGGCTTTGTTTATCCCCAGATGGAATTTGCTTTGCTGAATGTTCATTTTAGAAAATAGGAAGTTAAGAAGGTTAGAAAATCCGAAGTTTACCCGCCTTTCCGCAGGAATCCGGAATCCTTCGGATCGGCGGCGCCAGAGGCGACCAGGGGTCGGAGACTCTATAGCATGCCAACCTTCTCACCTTCTTTCTCTTCACTTTCTTACTTTCTTATTTCTCAAAATATTTGTGTTTATTCGTGTTCATCCGTGGTTTCTCTTATCCTCTTTTCTCTTTCCTATTTGCTCTTCCCTATTCCTGTTTTAAATGAAAAATAAATCAATATGCCTTAGCAAAGACGACTCGACCGGTGCTGGGACTGCCGCAGCATATACACTTGCCTTTCTCTAACGGGTTATCAAAGGGAATACATCGAATCGTAACAGTAAGATCGTCTTTAATTTTCGTCTCGCAAACATCTTCCCCGCACCAGTGGGAATGTGCAAACCCGCCGTGTATTTCAGGCTTTTCCTGATTTTCGGGGGTGAAAAAATCATAGAATTCATTCTTATCATCGATTGAAAAGGTGTATTTTTTTCTAAAAGACAAGGCACGTTCAAATATTGTGTCCTGAATTTCATCCAGAATGTGTGTTATTTCTCCAACAAAATGATCTTTTTTTAGGGAAGTTTTATCTTTATGGTTTTTGTCTCTACGTGCAACGTATACGGAATTTTCGGCAATATCTCTTGGGCCGATTTCCACCCGAATCGGTATCCCTTTTTTTATCCATTCCCATCCCCTGGCGCCACCGATCTCGCGACTGTCAATCTCTACCCTAAGTCGACGATGATGGTAGGTTTTGTCATTCAGCTCTTTTTTCAAGCTTTCAACAAATTCCATCACTTTTGCTCTGTCTTCAGGCTTTCGGATGATGGGCATCAAGACGACATGTGAAGACGCAACTTTTGGCGGAAGAATGACACCGTCATCATCACCGTGGGACATGATGAGTCCGCCGATAAGCCGGGTGGATGAGCCCCATGAAGTGGTCCACGCATATTCTTCAGTCTCTTGGGCGGTCTGAAACTTGATATCAGAAGCCTTTGCAAAATTTTGTCCCAAAAAATGTGACGTGCCGGCCTGAAGACCTTTTCTGTCTTGCATCATCGCTTCCATGGACAGAGTATCGACCGCTCCGGGAAATCTTTCGGAAGCCGATTTTCTTCCTTTAATAACCGGCATGGCCAGGTATTCTTCAGCCATTCTGGCATAAACATCGAGCATTAATTTCGTCCGCTCGATGGCTTCTTCTTTAGTTGCATGGGCCGTGTGGCCTTCTTGCCATAAAAATTCACTGGTTCGTAAGAAAAGGCGCGTTCGCATTTCCCATCTCACGACATTTGCCCATTGATTAATAAGTATGGGGAGATCCCGATAACTCCCGACCCATTTTGAAAACGAATCTCCAATGATCGTTTCAGAAGTAGGGCGTACGATCAGGGGTTCATTGAGTGCGCCAGCGGGTTCAAGCCCGCCGTCTAATCCTTTTTCCAGCCGGTGGTGGGTCACAACGGCACATTCTTTTGCAAATCCTTCAACATGTTCGGCCTCTTTCTCAAGAAAAGACAGGGGGATAAAAAGCGGAAAATATGCATTTTTAACCCCTGTTTCTTTAAACATGTCATCCATTTCCCTAACGATGTTTTCCCAGAGAGAATATCCCCATGGCTTTATGACCATACACCCTCTCACCGGTGATCGTTCGGCCATATCCGATGCTTTGACTACCTCCTGATACCATTGGGGATAATCTTCAGCTCGCGTTGGTGTTATTGCAGTCTTGATCTGTTTTCCCATTTAATAATTCCTTAATTTGTGTAACATCTTCTATATCTGATATATATTACCGGTTCAGGTACAAATAAAACAATAGGGCTATTCATCAAATTTATCAATCTCAGCCAGCAAAACCTCGACAATTTTGTCTTCAGGAAATTTTTTTATGACCTTTCCTTTTTTAAAAAGAATTCCTGTGCCGTCACCGCCGGCAACACCGATATCGGCCTCTTTGGCCTCTCCCGGCCCGTTCACTACACAGCCCATAATGGCAAGTTTGACAGGCAGCGGCTTTAACAATAAAGCGTTTTCAACCTGTTCGAGAATTTTAAACAGGTCGATTTTACAGCGACCGCAAGTGGGACAGGATATAATGTCCGGCCCGTATTGGCGGATGTCCAGCGCTTTGAGGATTTCGTATCCAACCCTGATTTCTTCCACCGGGTCCCGGGTCAAAGAAACACGAATCGTATCCCCGATACCTTCTGCAAGGAGCATTCCGATGCCAAGAGACGACTTGACGACTCCGGAATAGAGTCCTCCTGCCTCTGTTACTCCCACATGAAGGGGCAAATCTGTCTTTGAGGAAAGAAGCCGGTATGCCTCTATGGTACGATGGACATCAGAGGCCTTTATTGAAATCTTTATATGATTAAAGTCAAAAGATGTTAATAAACCAATATGCCGCATAGCGCTTTCAACCATGGCTTCCGCGCTTGCCCCACTATACTTTTTTAGGATATCTTTTTCAAGAGAACCTGAATTAACCCCGATCCTAATGGGGATGTTAACGTCCTTTGCGCAATCAACAACCGCTTTGACTTTTTTTTCACCACCGATATTTCCCGGGTTAATTCGCAGGCCGTCGGCGCCGGACTTCGCCGAAGCGATAGCCAGGCGATA
>PKTV01000162.1 GCA_002868985.1 Desulfobacteraceae bacterium
CGGACTCTGAGTCTCTTTTTTTACATGATCCGTGGTAATTCGGAGAGAAAGGAGGAGCCATGTATTTTCAACAAGCAGATCTTTTTTGGGATATGAATAGAAATTTTGTAAAGAAAGTGATGGAGGCTGCAGAAAAAGAATCTCATCCGAAAGGACATTTTCTTTTTCATGAAGGAGATCCCGCCACTTATTTTTACATTTTAATTAAAGGGCGAATTAAGCTAACCATCGGTGAGGTCGGCCAGATGGTTCATACCGTCGATCATGCAGGAGAAGCTTTCGGTTGGTCGAGTCTTATCGACCGGGATGTTTATTCTGCATCAGCGGAATGCACAAAAGACGCAATATTGCAAAAATTTGACAGAAGAACTTTACAAAAGATAATAGAAGAAGACTCGTCAAACGGAATCATCTTCTATAAACGCCTGGCGGGTACGATCGGCTATCGTTTACTTTGCAGTTACAAAATGAGCAGCGCTTCGTCCATAGCGGATACTTCACCAACCTTAGGTTCCGGCCAGATTGAGCACTCTGAAGCTGTCGCATAATTTTACTTCTCATTGATAAGAATTAAAATCGGTCAATAAAGGGATGCCGTTAGCTATTTCGATTTCCATTTCTTCGGGCTTTAGTGTTTCAAATCATCTCCCATTATTCACCGAGGTAACGAAAGGAGAGCATTATGGCAGTCAAAGTCTTAATCAAGAGAAAAATAAAAGACGGTAAGCTGAACGAGGCTTCTAAACTCCTTATCAAAGCACGGTATGCTGCCATGGGGCAGCAGGGTTATATTTCATCGGAGACGCTGACTGACTGCGACGATCCCAATAAGGTGGTGGTAATATCCATGTGGCAGAAAATCGGGAATTGGAATCAATGGAAAAGTAGTGATTTGAGATCGGAAACCGAAGCTGGTTTTAAAGCGTTGCTTGATGGATCGACCAATTACGAAACCTATAACTTAGGATTGGTGCTTTGACCGGGCCAATTCAAAACAATCTGCACAGCTTGCTGAAGCGAAGCAGATTTGTCCGGCTGTGTCGTGCGTCGGAAACCCCGCTTCGCTTCAACAATGCTGAGGGATGCTTACTTTTCGAACCTTTCACATAGTTTTTAAATACTCTCGTATGATCAAAGTTGCACTTGCTCCTTCACCTGCGGCACTCGCCACCTGTTTGGTGCTTTTGTCTCTCACATCGCCTGCAGCAAAAATGCCCGGTACACTCGTCTCTAAAATGTGAGGGTCTCGATCCGCATAATCTTTTGGTCGCTCCCCCCTGTGCAACAGATCGTGACCGGTAACAACAAAACCCCATTGATCCAGAACAACACCGCTTCCTTCAAGGAAACCGGTATTCGGTGTCAAGCCAACAAATATAAAGGCGCCGTCCACCGGCAATGTTTCCTCTGAACCGGTCTTATTGTTTAAAAGCCGTATCCCTGAAAGTTTGGCATCTTCTCCGATGAATTCCTTAACTTCAGTGTGCCAGCGAATATCGATTTTAGAATTACTGAAGACACTCTCCTGAATAATCTTAGAGGCCTTGAATCGAGAGTTTCGCACCAGTATGGTGACCTTCTCTGCAAACTTGGTAAGCAGCAAACTTTCTTCGGTGGCGCTGTTCCCGCCGCCGATTACGGCAACCCGCTTGTTCACATAAAAGGGTCCATCGCAGGTAGCACAAAAATGAACTCCAGCGCCAAGATACTCGTTTTCACCAGGTACGTTTAAACGCTTATAGCGGCTTCCGGTGGCAATAAGCAGCGCTCGAGCGCTATACACCTGACCATCTTCGGTTTTCACACGGTGATAATTTTCATGGCGCCGGACTTCTATGATCTCCTGAGCCTGCAACAACTCAACCCCAAATCTTTCAGCCTGCAAACGCAACCGTCTGGAGAACTCAATGCCCGCCACACCATCGGGGAACCCGGGCATGTTGTCCAGTTTTTCAGTGCCGGCGGCCTGTCCACCGAAAGCGGCACGCTCTATGACCAGGGTGTCGATATATTCGCGAGCCGCGTAAAAGGCCGCGGTGAGCCCCGCCGGACCACCCCCCAGAACCAATAAATCATAATGACTGCGACTGGCAGAGGTCTTCAATTCCAGTTTGGCTGCCAGTTCAGCGTTGCTCGGTTCAACCAGAAAAGATCCATCACCGAATACAATGGTAGGAATAATGCGTTTTCCTTTGTTTGTCTTGATCACGAATTCTTCGGCTTCTTTGTCTGTTTCGATATCCACCCAGTTATAGGGAATCTGGTGCTCACCCAAAAACTGTTTGCTCTGTCGGCAATCAGGACACCAATGGGCACCATAAACCGTAATCTCAGGGTTTGTCATAACCGACCTCTCTTCATTTGGCATGTTTTGAGTCCATTAGCAGGACAATCGTCATCCACATTCAAGGTAATGATTTCTCAGACTTTCATCATTCTTTATTTAAATATTAGATTGGATATTCTAGGATTGAGATGTTTCGGCGTCTATACGCTCGATATAATATAGAGTGGCCCCCACCGGCGCAAAGGATAAAAAAAGTATGTTTAGAACCGGAATCAGAAACCACAGCCCGAAACCGAGGTGAAAACCAAGATTCTTAACCAGAAATTTAAACCGGTTTCCGAAGGATTCGTGTCTTCTAGCCGGGATCAGGTCCGTGTTGTCCCAGGCCAGGAAAACCCCGGCCGCGAGGGCTGAAATAATCGTAGTTATAGGAGACAACGGCGTGAGCCATCCCATAACCATGAGTATCAAGGCAATCATTATCGGAATAACAGCTCTGGGAATTTCCTGTCTGAGCAGATAGAAAAAATACTTAAACCAGGACATGTGTTTGGCTTCTTTTTCCCGACCGGTCACCCGCTGTTCAGTAATCCTGGACATGGTATCCATGATCATGACGCTGAATAAAATCTGTGCAATGAGAAATGAAATCACCGCCGAAAGTCCCATAAGCAATAAGGTCAAAAGCCAGGAAACAACATACCACAACCAGACAATCCAGTTGCTCTCCGGTTTTCCCCATAAAAGGTTCAGAATTTCATTGTGATATTTAAGGATAAGGCTTGCCGACACAACCGTGAATATTAAAACGACGAGAAATCGAACAAATCCCAAAAATAGGAGCATCGGCGTCTTCAATCCTAGTTTCAGTCCTCTGTAATTGTATGTGATGCCGCTGATCAAGTTCATGAATCCAATACCTGAATTTTGTATGAAAATTAATAAGCTTTTTTAGAAAATTGAAACGCTCAGCTTAGGGAATAATATATTTCGTCTTTATACAGATGTCTATGGTTTTTTTATTTGAATTCCCCATTCTTTGTATTCATTCTACAAGGCGCTGGAGAACTGTCTGAAACACATGATAGTCACGGGTGGCTTCCTTTTGGGCCGAATCGCGAATGTCATTCATCTTGGCATAATGTTTAAAAACCACATCGACCAGACTATTATCCAATTCACCGGCATCCACCATCGATTGCAACACCGCTTTGGTGTCTTTAGTATCCATTCCCTTCCGGTAGGGTCGATTTTCCGTCAACGCCGTAAAAACATCGGCGACGGCCATAATTCTTGAGCCAAGAGGCAATTCGTCCGATGTCAACCCAAAAGGATATCCCGTACCATTGAGCCGTTCTTGATGTAATGCTCCCCAGGAACCTGCGACTCTGAGCATTTCAAGAGGTTCGAGAACCCGATACGTATGATAAACATGAGAACGCATAATAAACCGTTCGTTATCGGTAAGCTTGTCCTGTTTATCAAGAATTTCAGAAGGGATGGCAAGCTTGCCGAGATCATGCAAATAAGCGGCAATTTCAATAAGCCGTCGTTCATGTTTTGAAAACCCCGACAATCTTGACAGCTCAACGGCCACCGCGGCTACCCCGTTGGAATGTGCCGCCGTAAATTTGCTTTTGAAATCGATCAGACGGCACACAAACCGAGAAAAATCAACCATTTCTTCGATTGTAAGTTCCTTTGTCCGATACAAAACCGTCCGTTTTAAAATCTCTTCCATGGATCCTGACATGATATCTAACCAGATATGTTCTCTATTGGCCATGTTTATCAAGGCGTCAACATACTCAGGAACGAAAACATCACCTTTGTGCTCTGAAATCTCACGGCAAATATCGCGCACTTGACTAAGAACCGGGGCCTTCCTGGATATTTTGACCGCCACTCGATCCGCCAGATGGATGATATGACTTCCGTTGGGAACAGATTCACCATTTTGAAAGGCCCCTTCTCCATTTTTCCAGTGAACATGGTGAAACTTTATCAGTCTGGCGATACTCGAAAATGGTGTAAATGTTTCAAGGATGAAACTGCCGGCCACGGAATGCTCCCCGGGTTTTGTATCCTCAAATTCAAGCAGGTCCAGCCGATCCTGGAGGGAGAATGCACCGATATCATGCAATGACCCGGCGAGAAAAAGCTCATATTTTTGGTCAGCCGACAACTGGAGCTGTTCACCCAATCGATAGGCCAAATAGGCAACCTGCATATGGTGATTTCCAACAACCGGACTCATCATATCGATAACTCTGGCTATGGAAACCACCATGTCGAAGATATTGACCCGAAGTTTATCAGCAGCCACGGCTTTTATCCTTTTACAATTGTCCTCATCTTTGACTTGAATGTTTCACCTTTAATTTCGCATCGATGAGTTGGTTGTGGGAAACACGCAGTAAGTTCTTAAGCTTGTTCATCAGATAATGTTCGTATTGGTCCATTTTTCCGTCGACGTAAACGATCTGCCACAGGGTCTCAATGATCTCCGTTTTTTCTTCATTGGAGTAATTTTCGTTGATCAGTCTGGCAAATTGCCATAAGTCGACACTATCTTCCAGTTGCTTTTCAGCCTCTACTATCAGCGCATCTATGTTTTCTCGGGATAGGCCATATTTTTCTTTTAGAATCGAAATAACAGTCTCCATTTCTTCTTTTGTGAATGTTCCATCTATGCGCGCGATTTCAACAAGCAGGGCGCAGGTAGCGACATGTATGTCGTGACCTGTTTCCTGTCCGTTAGCATCCGGGCTTCCCAATTTTTCTTTACTAAAAAAACGCTTTACGATATTAAGCATTTCAGGTTCTCCTCACACGATTTTATTCCCTGATCCATAAGTTATTTATACCTAAATTGAGCGATTGTCGAGTTTGCCGAAGATGCAAGACATGAGACATGCAGCCGTAGTCTACTACTGCAAATGTCTCATAACGCAGCAGATTCGGTAAACTCGGCAAGCCCGAAGGGTCTCAAATGGTGACAATTTTTTGCTTAATTAAATCCACCGATTAGATGAGACCTATTAGCGACCTTAGCAATGTATATTTATTTATAATTATTGCTTTTTTATAGCCCTGTCATTATTTGAAACGCTCAGTTTAGGTTATACTTAAACGCCTTGCACTTGCAATTTATTTTTTTTTGTCATTCATCCTCATGCATGTTCTGGTACATGTCATCATATACGCGGAAGTGAATCCGGATTACACGGTCAGACCCGAGCCTGAGGAGATCATCGGCGTACTGAAGGGATTGTTATCTTAACCTCTAAAAATTTAAAACATTAAACTCTTTGAACTTCATCCGACAATGCAGACCACTGCGCCGGTCATACAGGTGGCCAGTGTACCGGCAATAATGGATCGAAGTCCCAAAGAAACGATTTCGTCCCGCTTTCCCGGAGCCATTGTCCCCATACCACCGATCATAATGCCCAGACTACCGGGATTGGCAAATCCACACATGGCATATGTCATAATCATCAGGCTTTTGGGGTTCAGTGTTCCCTGTGGCAGACGGCTCATGTCCAGATAGGCCAGAAATTCGTTCAGTACCGTCTTGGTTCCCATCAGCGCGCCGGCAATTGGGGCTTCTTTCCAGGGGACACCCATAAGCCAGACCACCGGAGCCATGATCAGTCCCAAAATTCGCTGCAAACTTACGGGATGCCCACCGATATCAGGCAAAATTCCAAGCATTAAATTTAACAGATGAACCAGTGCCACAAGAACGATGAGCATGGCAATGATATTGATTAAAAGCTGTACACCCTGAATGGTTCCTTTGGTGATAGCGTCCATCGCGCTTAGCGCCGGTTCAGGAGGTGTTAACCCCCCTGATGTGCATTCTCGGGTTTCGGGTATCATGATTTTTGAAATCGTGATGGCTGCAGGGACACTGATAATGGATGCCATCAGTATGTGCCCCATAATATCGGGTATGGCCTTGCTTAAAATGCTGGCGTACAGCACCATTACAGTACCGGCGATGGTGGCCATGCCCGAAGTCATCAGTGTAAAAATTTCGCTCCGTGTCATTTCATTCAAATAGGGGCGAATAAAGAGCGGAGATTCCACCATACCGACAAATATATTTGCAGAAACACCGAGTCCCTCTGCACCGCCCAGCCCCAGTGTTTTTTGCAGCGCGTATGAAAACGACCTGACCACCAGGGGTAATATTTTCCAGTAAAACAGAAGTGATGAAAGTGCGCTGATAACAAGAATCAAAGGAAGGGCCTGGAAGGCTAAAATAAAACTGGATCCAGGAAATTTTTCAGCAAACGGCAAGTCGCCGCCCCCAAGATATCCGAATACCATGGATGTGCCGGCTTTGGTTGATGCTTCTAGTGACAGGACCAGGTGATTCAACGAAATGAAAAAACTTCTAAAAAAAGGCAACTTCAAAAAAATGAATCCGATCACCAACTGGATAACAATACCTGCGATGACCAGTTTAATTTTAACCTGTGTACGGTTTTCGCTGATCAACCAGGCAATGCCTGAAAAAACAAAAAGCCCGGCCACACTTTGGATGATCATGAATCAGCCCTTTTGGGGAGAGAAACATTCATTTAAAACCTCGACGTATCAATAAATGACCTTTTTCATATGCACTTATATTCTCAAAAGATTTAACTTGCTTGTCAACTTATTTCAATAATAGATTTAGATATCGCGTGCAAAGACTTTTTACGAGTTCATCAAGTTTCAGCAATGCTGATAGACCTGTTAAAAACACGGCAAGATCGGTCTCGGCGGAGAAGGCGTCCTTAGAACCCATGCTTTAATCTTTCAGGCCCGGTACGTTATTCTGACGGCCATTGACAATGGAATCTCTTATTTTGATTCAGGACGAGACTTTAAACCTTTATCCAGCCAGGAAAAATCTTTTCTTCTGAAAGCCTTCAAACCCCATGCCCTGCGATTAGGCTATTATCGCGGCGTGATATAATTTTCCACCCGGACACGCCCCTGCACCGCCCCGTAGAAAGGATATCTAAAAACCGGCATCTACGAAGTGATATTATCCGCGTTTTTCTGACTCAGAGAAACAAATGTTCATTAAAACAAAAAATATCTGACTTGACTTGGGTATTTTAATGCCTAGGTTTAGAAAATTATAAATTCGAATCAAAGGAGAACATTGTGGAAAAAGTTGAAAACGGAATGTTTGTCAGTGTGGACTACAAAGGATCATTGCAAAACGGAGAGGTATTCGACACCAGTCACGGACGTCAGCCTCTTGAAATACAATTGGGTGCGGGCCAGTTGATCAAAGGGTTTGAAAAAGAACTTTTGGGAATGGCCGTAAATGAAAAAAAGGTATTTACCCTTCAGCCGGAAGATGCTTACGGTCATAAAGACGAAAACCTTACCCAATCATTTCCCAGATCAGACGTGCCGCCTGAAATGAATCCTAAGGTCGGCATGACGGTGGGACTTCACACCCCGGAAGGACAACAGGTCCCTGCTCGAATAACCCATGTGGATGATGAAAAATTGACCATGGATTTGAACCACCCTTTAGCCGGTGAATCATTGACGTTTGAAATTGAAGTGGTGGGTATCAGCAACACCCCCACCCAGGCTCCGACCGCCTGCGGTTCAGGCTGTAGTTGTTCTTCAGGCTGCGAATGTTAACGGTTGATTGAAGCGGGGCCGGTAGATATGTTGAATCGATGCGGCAAATCTTGTTTCGAGCAATTGCGATAAGCTCGTTCACGGATATTCGTTTAGTTATTCCTTGACAATGGATATGCCATGATGTAAAAGTTGTCAAAATTTGTAATGGATATTGACGAGTTATGCTAAAGCCAAAGGGCCATCCCGACTCGGGATGGCCCTTTTTTTTATGGAGGGAGGAAAAATGAAGACCTGTAAAAACCGCACGTTATTTTCATCGTTCATCACCATTTTAGCACTTGGAACAATTATTCTTTTTTCAAGAACCACATACGCCGAATCTCCAAAAGAAATTCGAATCGGGGCAACGGTTTCCATGAGCGGTCACTTTTCCACGGAAATAGGCCCTTTTAAAAAGTTAATGGAAGCGTATGCTACGACCATCAACAGCCGAGGGGGAATATATGTCAAATCTGTCGGGGCCAGACTTCCTGTTAAATTCATCGTATATGATGACAAGAGCGACGGTCCCACCGCCCGAAAGTTTTATGAAAGGCTTATTTCCGTGGACAAAGCGGATATTCTGCTGGGGCCTTATTCCAGTCCGGTAACGTTTGCCGCCAGTGTGGCTGCGGAAGAAAACAAGGTGCCATTTATTGCCATCTGCGCCAATTCCCAAAAAGTCTACAATCGCGGTTTCAAATGGATCGTCTGCGTCATTGATGCGGCCCCCAGATACACCCACAGGTACTGGGACATGATCAAGGCCGAAGGATGGGCCAAAACCGTTGCTTTCGTTGTCGAAGATACCCTGCATCCTCAGGGCGTGTATCGTGGGGCTAAAAACCTGGCGGATTCAGCGGGATTGAAAGAAGTTTCCCTCAACATACTTCCGGCGAATACCCACGATTTTACAGCAGCCATAGTAAAAATTCAGAAGAAATCCCCGGATATCGTATTTGTTTCAGCCAACGTGCCGTTTTCCATTGCATTTATGCGCCAGGCCAGAGAACTTGGCCTGAGCCCCAAAGAATTTCACGTTATCCACCACGGCGGTGTTTTCAAAAAGGGCTTAGGTGCCGGTTCAGAAAGCGTCATCGGACAGTCCTACTGGACCCAGGGAATGAATTACGGAAATCCTGAACTATTTACGGAGGTCATGGAGCGTTCCGGAATCATCCTCGATGATTTTCCATGGGCGCCGGCCTACATGATGGCATTTGAAACAGCGACCCAGGCAATTGAAAGGGCCGGAAGTCTGGACAAGGAAAAATTGATGGCGACTTTAAAACGGCTCAAGGTTATGACTGTCGGCGGTGAAGTAAGCTTTGCCGAAAACGGTGTGGGAACCATCAACACCTATCCATCACAGATCATCGGCGGGCAGTACCACATTGTTTGGCCGCCGGAGGTCGCCACCGCTCGGCACCGTTATCCAGGTTCCGGGAAGTAAAGGAAAGAGACAATAGGATGATGGAAGATGGAAGACCGCTTCGCTAGGATGAAGGACGATGGAGGAAATGCCTGAGGCCGTTGGAGGTTTGAGGAC
>PKTV01000048.1 GCA_002868985.1 Desulfobacteraceae bacterium
GAAATGTCTTTACGGAGGAGTATCGCAAGTAATTCATCATTTCCCAGTTCCTCCAGGCTGCTGTCGATCAGCTTTTCTCTTTTAAGAATTTCCTGGATGACTTGTTTGTGGACGCTGTGGTTTTGCCTGATATCGAGCGTCGCGAAATGTGTTCTGAATATATTGACTTTATCGATAAGGTTTTCCAGTTCTTCGAGATACAGGCTATTGTACTTGTCTATAAGCGACGATTTTATAAGGTGCAGTGGATCTACTATCTCTTCATACCGGATTGTTTTTGTCGGGTCGAACATGGTCACGTAAAGCTTGGCCATAATATTTTCGACAATATCTTCTACCTCTCTGAAGGTCAGCTTTTTCTCTAAATTTTTCAATTCCTGGTAATAGCATTTCATCAAGGTCATGCGCAGTTCATCGGCCACATCCCGGGTTGTTTCCCAGGTGACAAAGGGATTGCCGTCCCTGTCGCCGCCTGGCCAAAATCCAATCTGAATGATATCGGGACAATCAAAATGGCTATCCTGAATATTCTTCCTGATGTAGGAATACAATTCACCCACGGCATCGTAATACACATTCCGAAGAAAATAGATGATATTCTTGGCCTCATCAAAGGGGGTCGGTTTCTTCGTGTTTATCAAGGAGGTCAATCCCAGTTGCTGCAGTGCTATATCAATTTCATCGATATTGTTTTCATCGATCAGTGATCTCAAATTGCTGATAATATCCAATACTGAAGCAGAATAAAACTGCGTTGGATGCGCGGTAAATACGATCCGCACATTAAAACAGGAAAGATTTTTCGATAATTTAAACAGGTTAATTTCGATCTAATTCCCAATATTCCAGCATTCCATATCTCCATACCGATGGCCTGAACAAATTGCCATTAAAAAGTTTTTGATTTCTACAAGTTAGAGAATTTACAAAACATCAATGATCACTTTGAATTTTGGTGCCGTACCTTATTGCTCCAAAGATTTAGTTTGGCCTGTGACGTCAAAGGTTTTTTAACCCTATTCGGGTGCGAAACTCGAGTTAAATTTTCATTGACAACCGGTGTTTCTGTATTAGATTAGTGACATTCCTATGCTTATTTGTTGATACTGTTCGAGAAACGTCCGGTCAATTACCAGGTAAATAAATGACAACCAAAAGAGACTATTACGAAATTTTAGGCGTAAACCGTAATGCCAATGAGAGTGACCTAAAAGCCAGTTATCGAAAACTGGCCTTAAAATACCACCCTGATCGAAACCCCGGCGATAAAGAAGCTGAAGAAAATTTCAAAGAGGCTTCCGAGGCTTATGAGGTCCTTCGGAATCCCCAAAAGCGAAATATCTATGACCAATTTGGCCACCAAGGGCTTGAAGGATCCGGTTTTTCAGGATTCAGCAATTTTGACGATATTTTTTCGAGTTTTGGCGGAATTTTTGAAGAATTTTTTGGATTCAGCAGTGGACGTCGTTCAAGAAGCAGAACCCAAAGGGGTGCTGACCTTCGCTACGATCTGACGCTCAGTTTTATGGAAGCCGCTTTTGGGACGGAAACAGAGATTAATTTAGAAAAGATGGAGATTTGCTCGTCCTGCGAGGGGACGAAATGCAAACCAGGCACCCATCTCGATACCTGCTCGCAATGCAACGGAACAGGTCAGGTTTCCAGAAATCAAGGATTTTTTACTGTAAGAACAACTTGTTATCAATGCAACGGTAACGGTCAAATCATACCTCATCCATGTACGGACTGCAAGGGGACCGGACAGACCCGGGTCAGTAAAAAGGTGGCTGTAAAAATTCCTGCCGGCGTTGATTCCGGATCCGGACTCAGGCTAACCGGAGAAGGTGAGGCCGGCACATACGGGGGTCCTCACGGGGATCTTTATGTATTTATCTATGTTGAACCCCACGATTTTTTTGAACGTGACAATACAGACGTCATCTGTCAGGTGAACATTTCCTTTGTACAGGCTGCCCTTGGGGATACCATAGAGGTACCCACCTTAAACGGCAACAAACAACTTAAAATTAAAAAAGGCAGCCAGCCAGGTGATCTTTTCCGTTTTCGCGGTGAGGGAATCCCTTCTCTTAGAAGCGGCAGACGAGGAGATGAAATCATTCAGATCTTAATAAAAACACCCACCAATCTGAACAAAAAACAGGAAGCACTGCTCAAAGATTTTGCCAAAATTGAACGAAACAAGATCCCGAATAAATTGAAAAATATCCTTAAAAGCGGCTTTGACAAAGCATCCAACTAACGGAGATTGAGGCGTAATGTATGAATTAAAAGTAGTGACTCATTTTGCAGCCGCCCATCAGCTTAAAATGGTTGCCAAAAAATGTGAGAACCTTCACGGACACAACTGGAAGATCGAAATCTGTGTAGCCGGAGAAAACCTCAATGAGGCCGGAGTGTTGATTGACTTTGGAGAATTAAAGCAGCATGTCTCGGTCATTATGGCAAAGCTGGATCATAAATTTTTAAATGAACTGGACGATTTTAACGATGATTATCCCCCGTCTTCGGAGAATATCGCCCATTATATTGCCAAAACCCTTCAATCCATGATCGACAGTCCCGATATTAAAGTAACGCGGGTAACCTCCTGGGAGTCTGAAAACGCCTGCGCGACCTATATCGTGCCGTAAATATTCCACCCCGGACAGGTCGTCTTTTCATTCATCACCATTTCTTCAAGTTTAATTCTTTTAATTATCAGTTTGATTTTTCAAACTGTTCCATGAGCTCTTCCCGGTTAATAATGGCAGAAACGTCTTTGACATGCTGGCGAATATTCTCCAGTCCACCCTCCTGGCGGTCAACCAAGATAACCGCTTTGACAACATCCAACCCCTCAGAACCGGCCCGTTCGATGGCCTTGATGGTGGACCCCCCGGTGGTTGCAACATCGTCAATGATGACCACCCGCTGTCCGGGCTTCATATCTCCTTCGACCCATCGAATAATGCCATGGTCTTTTTGGGTTTTGCGGATGGAAAATGCATTGATGGGCCTTCCTTTTAATTCTGAAACAAACGCCGTAGCCATGGCCATGGGATCTGCACCGAACGTAAGTCCGCCGATTCCGTCGGGATTTAAATCCTTTATGTTCTCAAATACCAGATGGCCTACCAGAAACATGCCCCTCGGGCTCAATGTGGTGGGTTTGCAGTTCACATAAAATTGGCTCATTCTCCCTGAAACAAGTTTAAAACTCGGCTCTTTTGTGTATTTGAACGATTTTTTACAAATGATTTTGATTAGCTCCTGTTTCATGTCCATTCTGCTCCATTTTTTTTTAAAAATTTTCGGCCTGGATAACCATACTTCGGTTATCTCCAAAGAAGATTTGCTCTATTGAAAATTCATTGACTTATTTAAATGTTAAATTCCAAATATCAAATAAATAACAATAACCAAAAAACGAAAATCCAAACAAAGTCTCATCATAAAAAGTTTAGTTATTGAATATTGTAATTTGAGATTTATTTGTAATTTGGTGCTTGGAATTTGTATTTTTGTGGTCTTGTGCCTGTCTTTATCATCGGATCAACCGGTGCTCCCCGCAAAAAACATATAACCCGGTATGATCGGCCAGGCAAGCCAGGGTCATGTTTAATTCTGTTGCCAGTTCCACAGCCAGTGAGGTGGGACGTGAAAACGCAAGTATAACTTGAATTCGTGCCCGTGCAGCCTTTTGAACCAATTCGTAACTGATGCGCGAAGAAAGCGTCAATAAAACAGCTTCATCGAGCCTGCGATCCAAGAAGAGTCTTCCAATGGCTTTGTCCAGGGCATTGTGTCGCCCCACATCCTCTGCCACGGATAACAGCTTAAAATCAGACGAATATAGAGCAGCGGCGTGGGACGCTCGGGTCTTGTCTCTCAAGGGCTGGTGTTTGGAAAGGTTTTCAAGGCATTCAAGTGCCAAAACGGCATTCATCCGGGTATTGTCACTGACAGGTCTGATCATCTGATAAAGATCCTTGACAATCTCTTTTCCACAAATGCCACAACTGGTTTGACTAATAAACCCTCGTCTGTCCAGAATATCGACAATCTTATCCCGTCTGGAAGCGTTCAGTGTGACGGCGACCACATTGGAATCGTCACCGTCACAGCAGGAAATGGTGTTCACATCATCCGGGGTACTCACAATCCCTTCGGACAAACAAAAGCCGGCGGCATGTGCCAATTCATCGCCCGGAGTCCGCATCACAACAGAATACGGTTTCCCTTCAACACGGATCGACAGGGGCTCTTCACCGATGAGCCGGTGTTTGGAAGATGTGTTGTCTTTTTGATCCCAGTACAAAACCTCATGCTCAAGAAATGTCTCCAAAAAAAATCTCCTTTATGAAATTCCCCGGTGGGTGATTTCATTACTAACCCTTATCCGCGAGTTTTTCCGGATAAAGAAAAAAAATGTACCGCATGGGGCATACCCCGGCAGAGTGCGAAAATTATCAGAGCAGCCAGTATCACGGCGCTGCTGAGCTGAATATAATGTGGAATAATATCCGCAGCCTGTCCAACAGTTGCTGTCGCGGAAATACCCATGCCGTAATAGAGCATATCCGTAAAAAACCCTAAAACAACAGAACATATAGCGATTGAACACAGATATATCAAGAGAGACTTTTTTCCAAAAAGACCGGAAATCATGCTGATAGAGGCAATGTTGGTGGCCGGACCGACCAATAAAAAGACAAGTGCCGCACCCGGATTCAATCCTTTCAGTACAAGCGCGGCGGCAATGGGCGTGGAAGCGGTGGCACAGACATACATGGGAATACCTGCCACGAGCATGACAATCATGGCCGTAAAGTTGTTGCTCAAGTAGGATTCAAAAAGCGAATCAGGAATCATGTAGGTGATGATACCGGCCAGAATAATTCCGAGAAGAAACCATTTGCCGATATCCCCAAGAAGATCCACAAATGCAAATTTCAACCCGGAAACTATTTTCGCAATAAACGGTTTCTCCACCAATTCCGTTTGAGTTTCAGAAGAGCTGCTGCAGCAACCGCCTGAACCTGAGCAGACAACCTCGGGAATATTATCTGATGAACTCTTCGACGGCAACAAAACGTTTTCGAACAGACCGGTTACAATGGCGGTTATAAATGCCGCCACCGGACGAATCAGCGCTATTATAGGGTCCAGTAATGCAAAGGTCAGCGGTATGGAATCAATGCCCGATTCAGGCGTTGAGATCAGAAATGACATGGTTGCGCCATTGTTTGCACCCTGCCGTTTCAGACCAGCCGCAGCCGGTATAACACCGCAGGAACACAATGGAATCGGAATCCCTGCAAGGGCTGCCAGAAATACCGGACGCACCCTTCCCTTTCCGAGGTAGCGACCGACGGTTTCGGGCTTTATAAAAACATAAAGAATGCCGGCTATGAAAAAACCGAACAGCATGTAAACGGCAGATTCATAAAAAACCTGCCATGACGCACTTAGGATTGAAATGATGATGCTCATTATTCAGTAAAACCTTTTTAAACTTTTATTCTTGAACATGTTGTATGCTCTGGCTGATGAGCGATTTTACATGATCATCGTCCAGACGATAAAATACGATTTTTCCTTCTCTTCGATATCGTACAATTTTTAAGTTTCTAAGTATCCTAAGCTGGTGCGATACAGCGGATTCAGAAGATCCGGAAACGGCAGCCAGATCGCAAACACATAGCTCACAGGTCGCCAGTGCCGTAACGATTTTAAGTCGGCTCGGCTCGCTCAACGCCTTGAAAATATCGCTGATACTCCGAAGTGTAGCCGAGTCGGGAATATTCTTGATGGCCTGCTCTACTTGTGTTTGATGTAATACTTTTTCCTGGCATCGATCCATTTTTTACCTCCTAACATATGACCATCTGTTCATATGTCAATTTGACAGGCGTGTCAATATCATAGTTGGCAACAGGTTATTCTGGCCGAATGTGTACAAAAAAAATTTATCTTGACAAATTTTGAAGATTGGCTAAGAATAGTAAATTTATTGAATCGTAGCCGAATTCAGGCGCTTTAGGAGGAATTAAAGAGATGTACGCTATCGTTAAAACAGGCGGAAAACAATATAAAATTCATGAAGGCGATATCATTAGGGTCGAAAAAATTGAGGGAAATATCGGCAATCCAGTTTCTCTTGACCAGGTCCTTATGTTTTCAGATGGTGAAAATACCAGTATCGGTCAGCCTGCACTCGAAAATGTAGCGGTTAAAGGACATATCGTAGAACAGGGCAAAGGAAAAAAAATTATCGTTTTTAAATACAAGCGACGTAAAAGATATCGGAGAAAACAAGGACATCGACAACCATTTACGGCAATCAAAATAGATCAAATCGAAGCGTAAAAATGAGACCTTTGAAAAATGCTTATTTTTGTTCAAGTTCAAGGAAGGCGAAAAATTTAACCACATGAATACATTGAGTATTTTGAGGATTAAAATTTGAGTCTGACGCAGAAATTGGGCAAAAAGGGGCGTTATGCAAAGGTTTCAAAATCGTTTCTTTTGTTAAGGAGTTTAGATAATGGCACATAAAAAAGCGGGCGGCAGCTCCAGAAACGGGCGTGACAGTAATGGGCAACGTCGCGGAGTAAAACGATATGGCGGTCAAACCGTAAAAGCGGGAAATATTCTTGTTCGCCAGCTGGGAACAAGAATCCATCCCGGCGTCAATGTGGGTATAGGCAAAGATTACACGCTGTTTGCCAAAATTAACGGTATCGTTGCCTATGAGAGACTGGGTCGTTCTCGTAAAAAAGTAAGTGTTTATGCAGAGTGAAATTCATTGATGAAGCGATTATCACCGTGCAATCCGGTGACGGCGGCAAGGGCTGTTTAAGCTTCAGGCGTGAAAAATTTATTCCACGCGGAGGACCGGACGGCGGCGACGGTGGCAAGGGTGGGGACATTATATTAAGTACAACGTCGAGAAAACGCACCCTTTATCAGTTTAGATTTCAAAGACATTTCAAAGCCAAAAACGGCGAACATGGCCAGGGCAAGAAAAAGACCGGAAAAAACGGCCTAAACCTCACCATAGAACTTCCTCCCGGAACGCTCGTAATCGATGCGGATACCGGCCATCTTATCAAAGACCTCGTCGACACCGATGAAACATTTGTAATTTTAAAAGGCGGTAGAGGCGGCCAGGGTAACACTAGATTTAAAACTTCCACACACCGGACTCCCCGGTTTGCCCAACCCGGTGAACCCGGCGAAACCATAACATTAAAGCTTGAGCTTAAACTGTTGGCCGATGTCGGTATTATCGGTCTTCCCAATGCCGGAAAATCCACACTGATTGCTGCTATTTCCTCAGCCCGTCCTAAGATTGCCAATTATCCCTTTACTACACTGACTCCCAGTCTTGGTGTGGTTCAAACCGACTGGGCAGAGCCTTTTGTCGTCGCAGATATCCCTGGCTTGATTAAGGGGGCACACCAGGGAACCGGGCTCGGCATCAAATTTCTCAGGCACATAGAGCGTACCCGCATTTTGGTTCACCTTATCGATGTCTCATCCATTGATCCTGATGATCCCCTCCACGAATACCATACCATCAACCAAGAGCTTGTCATGTATGATGAAAAGCTTGTGCAAAAGCCTCAAATTGTTGTACTCAACAAACTTGATCTGCCTGGGGTTCGGAAAGCGGCTGAAATTTTTCAATCTGCGATAAAAGACAAAGAAGTGCTATTCATTTCCGCATTAACCGGACAGGGGCTTGAACAATTAAAGTCTCAAATTGTTCAACTATTGGACAGCAATGATGAATGAGAAAAGAGCATCAATTTTTTACAGTGCCAGACGAGTGGTGGTAAAAGTTGGCAGCAATGTCCTGACAGAAGATCACGGACTGAATTTAAAAGCAATACGGTCAATCAGTCGACAGATCTGCCGCTTAATTGACGGCGGAATCGAAATTATTCTGATCTCTTCCGGGGCCATGGCTTCCGGGATCAGAAAAGTCGGCCTTGACAAACGGCCGGATGAAATTCCCAAGCGCCAGGCCATCGCGGCCGTGGGACAGGCAGGACTGATCATGGAGTATGAGAAGGCTTTTGCCCGATATCATAAAAAAGTCGCCCAGATTTTACTGACCGGTGATGACCTCAACAACCGCAAAAGATACCTGAATGCTCGAAACACGCTCTGTATGCTGTTGTCATGGCAGGTTGTTCCAATCATCAATGAAAACGACACGGTGATGATAGAAGAAATTCAATTTGGGGACAATGACAATCTCGCCGCCATGATCACGCTATTGATGGATGCGGATATTCTGGTCAACCTGACCGACATTGACGGCCTTTACACCAAGGATCCCCGAACCAACTCTGATGCTGATTTTATTCCGATGGTATCCGCCATCGGAGAAGATATAAAAAAGATTGCCGGCGATATTCCGGGTGCTTTAGGTACGGGGGGTATGCTCAGCAAAATAAATGCTGCAAAAAAGGTCACTGCTGCGGGAGTTCCAATGGTCATAGCAAATGGCGGCAGACCGGATGTCTTGAAAAAGCTTTTCTCAGGTAAAGATGTCGGAACGTTTTTTACGCCAAAAAAGAAAAAGCTGAAAAGCCGTAAGTGCTGGATTGCGTTTACCTTAAAACCCAAAGGTGTTATAAGGATTGATGATGGTGCTGCCGAGGCTATCCTTAACAGGGGCAAAAGCCTTTTACCCAGTGGCATTGTGGGCGTTGAAGGTGAATTCAGTGTCGGCGCTCCGGTTGAATTTAGAAAAACAGACGATGAAACCCTGGGAACAGGACTGGTTAATTACAGTTCAACAGATATCCGAAAAATCATGGGACTTAAATCGAATCAGATTAAAAACCGTCTGGGACATAAACCCTACGACGATGTGATTCATCGGGATAACCTTGCGGTTACTGCGGAATGTAATGTATGACAACTTGCTAAGGAAAATGAAATGCCAATGGAAACAACAATTGTAAACATGGCCAAAGCCGCCCGGGCAGCTGCCACACAGATGGCCAAGTGCGGTTCAAACCAAAAGAATGCCGTGCTGCTCGGCATGGCCGATAAAATAGAAAAAGATGCCTCAACGATCAAAAAAGCCAACCAAAAGGATCTTGACCGGGCAAAGGAAATGGGACTTTCCCCTGCTATGATCGACCGACTCACAGTGTCGGACTCAACCATTAAATCAATGGCCAAAGGGTTGCGGGAGGTTGCGGGACTCAATGACCCGGTGGGCGCCATAAGCAAGTCCTGGCTGAGGCCCAACGGTCTGGAAGTCACACGAATGCGGATACCGCTGGGTGTCATCGGCATTATTTACGAATCACGGCCCAATGTGACCATTGATGCCGCCGGCCTTTGCCTGAAAGCCGGCAATGCCGTCATACTTCGAGGCGGGTCTGAAGCGTTTTATTCGAATCAGGCCCTGGCCGACATCATCGGACAGGTTCTC
>PKTV01000543.1 GCA_002868985.1 Desulfobacteraceae bacterium
AAGTTGATGATGGCTTCATATTGCGGCGGTATGAGCATTGCCTACTCACAGGTGGGGATATGCCATGCCCTTTCATACGGACTTGGCTTTGTATTGGGAATTCATCACGGGATCGGCAACTGCATTGTTTTTGACTACCTGGAAGACTATTACTCCCAAGGGGTTCGCGAGTTTCGCGAAATGATGGAAAAACATGATATTCATCTCCCCCGGAACCTAGTGGCAAATATTGAAAGTGATAAGCTGGAAAAAATGGTTGATGTTGCCCTTGTTTTAGAACCTCTTTGGGAAAATGCCCTGGGCACCGACTGGAAAGAGATAATGACACGGGACAAAATCAAAGAATTGTATCAAAAAATGTAATGATAACAAAATGTTCTCGGCTTTATTTTATTCACAACGAGTGTCTTTGGAGATTCTAATGGAATTCGTAACAAAAATATATTTTAAATCAAAATGGTTATGCCGCCGAATCCTGGATGGTCTTCTTTCCGATGTCTATTTCGGAAAACACATGTCCGGCGTGCCGAATCATTCCATTGTATTTTTTCCGTGCCATGATCACATCCTGTGTTGTGGAATAACGGGTATTGTTTCATTTAAGAATAAAAAAGAGTCGGATGATCATGCGGATCTCGTTGTTTTGAACGGCATGCTTGAGAAACTTGAAGTCCATCAGTTCGAAAATTGTAAACAGAATAATTTGTGTTTTAAAGACCATTATCTGGGCGGCAAGGGACATGTCGATTCTCTTTTGCAGGCTGTTCGCACGTTAAAACGTAATGGCGCTTTTTACGATTTTTTTACAGATGATAAGAGCCAAAATGAACTTGCAGGTTTTGCCCGCCGGCTTTCAGGGGTAGTCGATTCAGAATCGAAATACTTGGCTGATCATATGGGGTATCTCGATTCTGAAGAAGTGGATATTCTGATCCACCGCATCGACAATTTAAAAGATATTGCCTGGTGTCTTGCTTCTGAGATGATCGGTAATATTAAAAAGATTAAAAAGTTGCTGGGCCCCGGAAACGAGGATCCCAACATCACCGTCGTCAGTATCTTCAAGCAGATCAACTCTGTATTGAACAGTATTGACCGACTTGAGGTTCGAGGCCGTGATTCGGCAGGGATTTCCATGATGTTTATTCTCGATGGCAGTGAATATGACCGTTTTAAAAAAGCCTTGGGAAAAATGAATCTTGCGGAACGATTAGCAGAGCGAATGGCTCAGAACGTTCTTGTTAACTCGGGTATAAACATCAATCAGACAACGGATGAAAATAATCAAAGACGTGTTTCCCTTGCCCTGACGTATAAAGTCGCCGCAGAAGTGGGGCGTCTGGGAGATAATATTCGTTTTATACGAAAGCAAATTAAAAACGACAAGATTTTGCAGAGACTGGTTTCGTTTTCCCATAAACACTTTACGATTTCCGCCCATACCCGATGGGCCTCTGTGGGTGCCATCAGTGAACCGAACTGTCACCCCGTCGACAATAAACTTTCGGGGGATAATATTCAACACAGCGGCATTATCCATGTGTGCCTAAACGGGGATATCGATAATTATCTTGAATTGAAAAAAGAATATGAAAGAAATGGTTGTTTTGTACACCAGGATATTACCACCGATACCAAGATTATTCCGCTTCAAGTTGGAAAGTATATTCAACTGGGTTTTGATGTAGAGGAAGCTTTTCGTCTGGCTGTGAATGATTTCGAGGGGTCGCATGCCATATCCATGCATACCGACCTGGATCCCGGCAGGCTTTTCCTGGCTCAGAAAGGGAGCGGGCAGGCCATTTTTGTCGGTATTTCAGAGGGTCACTATGTTCCTTCTTCCGAGGTTTACGGTCTGGTTGAAGAAACGCCCTTTTTTGTCAAGATGGACGGGGAAAAAGAGGTACAAGGAAAAAACGGTTTAACCCAGGGCCAGATTTTTATCTTAGACCAAAAATCCCCCGGAGGAATAGATGGTATTACAGCCATGTATTATGACCGAACGCCGGTTACCCTCAATGAAAAGGACATAAAGCATACCGAAATTACGTCCAGAGACATCGACCGCCAGGATTTTCCCCATTATTTTTTAAAGGAGATTTCAGAAGCGCCGATTTCGGTGGAAAAAACCCTTCAGAACCGCTGGAAAATCATGCATGATGATATGAATCGATATACGATAACCCTGGATGAAACCATGTTTCCGGAAGCACTGCAACAGGCGCTTCTTGATAAAAAGATACGACGCATCTTTTTTGTCGGCCAAGGGACTGCCGGTGTGGCTGCACTGGCATGTGCAGACATTCTGAATCACTATATGGATGATTCATCCTTTTATATCAGTGCACTGAAAGCATCGGAGCTCAGCGGATTTAAACTGAGTGAGAAAGAGAAAACAAATACGATGGCAGACGCCCTTGTCATTGCCATAAGCCAGTCCGGAACAACAACAGATACCAATCGTGCCGTTGAAATGGTAAAAGAACGGGGCGCCTATACCCTGGCCATCGTTAACCGAAGGGATTCCGATATCACCTTCAAGGTTGACGGCGTTATCTACACCAGCAGCGGTCGCGATATCGAGATGTCGGTGGCTTCCACAAAGGCATTCTATTCACAAGTTGTTGCCGGAGCGATCTTGGGGCTTAAAATTGCCGGGCTTAAGAAGCGAAGACAGAATGACTTTATTTCAACGGAAATAAAACAGCTTCTCAAGCTGCCGGATCACATGAGAACGATTCTATCCATGCGAAACCAGATCGGAAACTCTGCCAAAAGGCTTGCCACAACCAAGACATATTGGGCTGCAGTGGGCAGCGGACCCAACAAGGCGGCGGCGGATGAAATCCGGATCAAACTGAGCGAACTGTGCTATAAAACGATTTCCTCTGATTATATTGAAGATAAAAAGCATATCGATCTTTCTTCAGAACCCCTGATTATTGTTTGTGCCGCAGGCACAAGGGGAACCGTTATTGGCGATATCATAAAGGATACCGCAATATTTCAAGCCCATAAGGCAGTGCCGGTAGTCATCGCCGATGAGGGTGAAAAGGGGTTTGAACCTTATGCGGCGGATGTCTTTTATGTTCCATTGATCAGCGAACATTTCTCACCCATTTTAAACACGCTGGTGGGCCATATCTGGGGATACTATGCAGCCGTGGCCATTGATGAGGCTTCACGGTTCCTTTACGCCTTCAATAAAGATGTTCGGGACATAGTGGATGATTATTCAAGAAAAAATATGGACGTTTATGAACTTGTTTTGGGAAAACCTTTTCGGGAAAAAATCGCTCTATTTTATAAAGAATTCAGAAAAAGAAAAGCTGCCAGCGGTTTTCCTACGGCCATGGGACTTGAGATGGCGGCAGATCTAACGCTTTTGCTTAAATATTTGTCGGGCCGGCTACCGATATCTGATTTTGAAATCGATTTTGGGAAAAAGGGTACGGCTTTGAACATGTTGAACAAACTGTTTGAATGTCTGGGAGAATCGATTAACTGTATGTCTCGTCCTGTGGATGCCATCCGACACCAGGCCAAGACGGTCACTGTGGGGACTAGCCGTATCAGCGCAAAGCTGGAAGGTATACTGTTCGATACATTGGTTGAATACAACATTAGCACTCCCCAGCTTATTAACAGGAATATTATTGTACTTAAAAATTTACAGGAAATCGTTGCCGATATTCAAGGGGCTATCCTGTATAGAATTGTCGGTTTGAATGTTCTCGGTGAACCGGCAGAAGAGACAACCATTGAAATCATTAGAAAAGAGGGTGTGTTAAAACCGATTCCGTCCCGAGTCGAAACTGACAATTTGCTCAAAGGGACCAAGAGAATTATTGTTCGGGAAGGGAATGTCTATATCGGTATCGGCCGAAAAGATGACCGTAGCATTATCGTTATCCCGATTATATCTACATCTCCTGATATGCCGAATATCATCGAAAATATTTTGCTATTGAATATATCGTTCAAAGAAAATGTGCCGCTTGCCGTTAAAATAAAGGCTCTTGGCGGGAAATATGAACGGATTAAAAATATTGTCCAGGAAAGCAGTGTGAAGTGGGATGATCAGCATCTTGAACTTGTTGAGATGAAGGCACTTTTTGGGATATCAGCAGAAAAAGTTGGTGATTTTATCGTATCTTGTATTTCATAGTTTGCAGGGTATTTTCCGGTTTAATCTGATGGTTTTCAGGTCGATCCGCGTATCATAGACCAGAATTTCGACACCCTGTTTTAAAACCTGTCTCAGTTCCCTTCCGTAAGCAGGATCGATATGATCGGCGGGTTGAAAAACTTTTGCGTCCATTCGTTGTATGACATAAAATATCACACAGCGAAACCCTTTGGAAACAAGGGCGGAAAGTTCCAACAGATGCTTGAGCCCTCTTGATGTTACCGCGTCGGGAAAACATGCAACCCCTCCTTTTACCAGAGTACAGTTTTTAATTTCTACATAGCATCGTTTTCCATCTTCACTGCTTAAAAGAATATCGAGCCGGGTATTATCGGAGGTTTTAACCTCTCGTGCAATGTTGTCGTATCCGTTAAGATCTGATACCAAACCAGCCTTAATGGATTCTGCGACCAGCCGGTTAGGGATCAACGTGTTGATACCGACGATCGACGTGGGCATTTCAATGAGTTCCCATGTGTATTTTAGTTTTCGTTTGGGATTATCATGAAACGACAGATGAACCGGCCGGCCGGGCTCACAACATTCCCGCATGCTGCCCGAATTGGGGCAGTGGGCGGTGACCACTTCACCATCTGCTAATTTTACGTCTGCCATGAAGCGCTTGTATCGTTTAACAAGGGTTCCCGGTATAAGTTCTGGCCAGGCCAAATCTCTTGATGATGTTGAACTTTTATTTTTATTCATGGAAGACCACCTGTTATTATTTATCGCTACAGATCGGTGAATATTGAAAAAATAATCGCCCAAATTTCCGTTTTCATGGGGTGTGTCCAATTTAGGTTAAACATACCCTATTGCATTGTTCAAGCGTATAAGTGGATGTTGTTAAAAATGTGTCTCAAATCGTTATAAATATTGTTGAAAAGATCTTTGTTCTCTGTTAAATTGCTTGTTTTAGTAATTTCTTATTAAAGTTGCAAAACGTTAGCTTTTATAAAATATTACCGTTAACTTAACAATCATAAATATACAGGAGAGGGGAAATGCCGGATAAAAAAGATTTTGTTATCAAAGACAAGAGGATATTTGCAGAAGGGGATGAGGAAAAACCGATCAAAGAAGACAAGGAAAAGCCCTTGGATGAAGCAACAGCTGAAGAATCTGAAAGTGAGGCGGCTCAAGATCAAGAAGAAACAGACTATCAACTTCCTGAAATAAACTTTGCGACCTTTATTTTTTCTTTGAATCATTCCGTGCTGGTGCACCTGGGCGTCATGGATGACCCGTCCACCGGGAAAAAGGCAAGAAACCTACCAATTGCCAAACAGACCATAGATATTCTGGGCATGCTTGAAGAAAAAACTCAAGGAAATTTAACAGAAGATGAAGCGAAAATGCTTAAAAGCATTCTCTATGATCTGCGGATGATTTATATTAAAGAAAAGGGTTAACCCGATATTTCATGAAAATTTTTACCCTACGGGCGTGTCCGAGACGCCCATTTCCCCGCTATTTGCGGGATCTGCGAGCCGCGTTGTTATCAAGGGCTTGCAGTAGCCAACTGCGGTTGCGCCCTTGAATGCTTTGCAAATGAACGCCTCGCACACGTGTAATATCCGGGTTAACACCCATAGCGTATGAAAATATTTTCTCCCGCCAAAATAAACCTTTTTTTGCAAATTTTAGGAAAAAGGTCAGACGGCTATCATGATCTGATTACCCTGATGTGCTGTATCGGACTTTACGATACGGTTTCACTAACCTTCGGTGTTAAGGATATCGCTGTCTCATGTCATCATCCTGTTGTTCCGGAAGATGACACAAACCTTGCCTTTGTTGCAGCACATCAATTTTTAAAAACACTCAACAAAAATGAAGGCGTAAAAATTTTCATTCAGAAACAGATACCGGTTGCCGCAGGCCTTGGCGGAGGAAGCAGTAATGCCGCCGCTGTTTTATTAGGGTTAAACCGCTATTACGGTTATCCGTTTTCCACAGAAGAGCTCATGTCCATGGGGCTTTCCATAGGCGCCGATGTCCCCTTTTTTATTTTCCAAAGACCGGCAATCGCTTCAGGTATCGGTGAGAAACTGGAGGCCTACCAAAATCTTAAAAACCTCAAGATATTATTGGTTTTCCCTGGATTCAGTGTTTCAACAGCCGATGTTTATAAAAAACTGAATTTGGGATTGACAAAGTGTGAAAAAAAACTTAAAAGTTTCCTTTTAAATAAGCAACGTTTCGATCCAAGATGCCATTTATGCAATGATCTTGAAGCTGTTACAGCATCAGAGTATCCTGTTATAAAAACTATTAAAGAAGCGCTTTTAAGCCACGGAGCACTGGGAGCTTTAATGACAGGAAGCGGACCGACCATATTCGGCCTTTTTTCTGATTCAAATGCAGCCTCAGAAGCGAGTCATGCGCTTTTTCGTACCTATAAATGGAAAATGCATCTTGCGGATATGATAACACAGGGTACAGGATACTATATTTAGTATTCAGGCTTTAAGGGTCAGGGAGTTAAGATACTGGATGCAGGTATTATGCATCATTATGTGTCCTGCATCTTTCTTTCTGGGGCGTCGTCAAGCGGTAAGACACAGGACTTTGGTTCCTGCATTCGGAGGTTCGAATCCTCCCGCCCCA
The DNA here is from genome assembly GCA_002868985.1 of Desulfobacteraceae bacterium. Taxonomy (GTDB): domain Bacteria; phylum Desulfobacterota; class Desulfobacteria; order Desulfobacterales; family UBA11574; genus UBA11574. The sequence goes on from PKTV01000543.1 coordinate 6,800, forward strand.
GCCACATTTTGTTCGTTTGAAAATTGTCCACATTTTAATAATAGGTTTCGTTTTACGGAACATGTAGCGCGTCAGGAATACTGAAAGGCAACTTAATGGATGATTTTGTAATATTTTCTGGAAATTCAAATCCGGAACTCGCCCAAAAAATATGTGATTATCTCGATGTTCCTCTTGGCGGAGAGAAGGTTAAAAGGTTCAGTGACGGAGAGATTCAGATCGAAATCGATGAAAATGTGAGGTCTAGGGATGTTTTTGTCATCCAGTCTACCTGTTGTCCCGTGAACGAAAACCTGGTTGAGTTGCTGCTGATGATCGATGCGCTTAAACGGGCTTCGGCGGCCAGCATCACAGCGGTTATTCCTTATTACGGCTATGCCCGCCAGGACAAGAAGGTCGCCCCGCGTGTTCCCATCAGCGCAAAACTGGTGGCGGATATGCTGACGGTCGCCGGTGCTACCCGGATAATTACAATGGATCTTCATGCCGGGCAAATTCAGGGCTTTTTTGACATCCCGGTGGACAATCTCTTTGCCGCCGCAATTCTTGTCGATTATATCAGGGGAAAATTTAATAAAGATCTTGTCATCGTTTCTCCGGATGCAGGGGGTGTTGAAAGGGCCAGAGCCTTTGCAAAACGCCTTAACGCCGGTCTTGCCATCATTGATAAACGTCGGGAAGCGCCCAATAAGGCCAAGGCAATGGCCGTTATCGGCGATGTTACCGGAAAGACTGTGGTTATTCTTGACGATATGGTCGATACCGCCGGTACGTTGATTGAAGCCGCAGAAGCGATTTTAAGAAATGGTGCCAAGGAGGTCCATGCCTCTTGTGCACATCCGGTTTTGTCAGGTCCGTCCATTCAAAGGATTGAGGCTTCACCGCTAAAAACGTTGGTTGTTACAGACACTATTCCGTTGAGACAAAATGCCAAAACCTGTAATAAAATAAAGGTGCTTACCATTTCCGAGCTGATTGGCGAAGCGATTATCCGCAGTTTTAGAGGTGATTCGGTGACGTCTCTCTTTGTATAAAGTTTTTTTAAGGAGGATGATATATTTTGAATTTAATAGAGATTAAAACAAAAATAAGAACCAAAACCGGCAATGGTCCTGCTCGAAGGCTAAGAATGTCAGGACAGATTCCTGCCGTGCTTTACGGCCCGAAAACAGAAACTGTTCTGCTTTCTGTGAACAAAAGCGATCTCGAACTGCTTTTTAAGAAAGGCGGAATAGGCCAGGTTGTTTTGAACCTTGTCATTCAAAAGAACGGCGAAACAACGACCAGACCTGCAATGATAAAGGAGCTTCAGACCCACCCGGTTTCCCGAAATTTCATACATATCGACTTCTATGAAATCAAAATGGATCAAAAGATCACAGCTAAAATTCCTGTTGTAACAACAGGAATTGCAAAAGGTATAGAGCTTGGCGGTGTCCTTCAGATCATAAGGCGTGAACTCGAAGTGGAATGTCTACCCTTAGAAGTGCCGGAGTCCATAGAGATTGATATTAGCGATCTTGATGTCGGAGATTCCATCCATGTGGGGAAAATCCGCCTTGAAAGTGAACTTGAGTTTCTAGAAGATGATAATTATACGGTGGTAACCGTACTCACTCCGAAGCTTGAAGAAGAAGAACCGGAAGAGGAAGAGGAGGTCGAAGGGGAAGAAGCTGAAAAAGAAGATGGAGAAACACCTGAAGCTGGTGACGAAGAATAGTTTTTACAGGTATTATTTATGCCGCAAAGACGATTACGCTTGGTGGTTGGACTGGGGAATCCAGGCGAGACCTATTCCAAAACACGTCACAATGTCGGCTTTATGGTTGTGGATAAAGTTTCGGATGCTTTTTCTATTGCCCTTGAAAAACAAAAGTTTGACACCCGATTCGGCATCGGATCGGTAAATGATGTTAAAGTTATACTTACAAAACCCATGGCCTATATGAACAGAAGCGGGCCACAGGTTAAGGACATTGTAAGATATTTTAGGATATTATGCAAGGATATGCTGGTTGTTCATGACGACATAGATCTTGCGTTTGGAAGATTGAAAATAAAAGAGAAAGGAGGGGATGGGGGACACAAAGGTGTAAGATCAATTATAGATGCCTTTGGCGGAGGTGATTTTGTTCGTCTTCGTATTGGCGTCGGGCGACCTGAGGCCGGTGGAAATGCTGCTGATTATGTTTTGGGCAAATTTGCTTCAGAAGAAAAAAAGGTTTTAAGCCAGATCATTACCGCGGCCCGGGATGCTGTTGTTACTATCCTTTGTAAAGGTACAAAGGAAGGGATGAACAGATTCAATAATAGACGAATTGTAAATTTAAGCTAAATATTTCAGATGGAGGGAAAATGGAATCTGTATTAAACAATTTACCGTTGTTTTGCACGCTGGTCGGCGTTGTGGGAGTGCTTTTTGCGATTATGCTGGCCGGAGTTGTCAAAAAAGCGCCTGCCGGAAATGAAAGGATGCAGGAAATTGCCGGTGCAATCAAAGAAGGCGCAATTGCATATCTGAACCGCCAGCTCAAAAGTATGGGTATTGCCGGTATCATTATTTTTGGTATCATTTTTGCCACCCTGGGCGCCAAGACCGCCATTGGCTTTGCAATC
>PKTV01000161.1 GCA_002868985.1 Desulfobacteraceae bacterium
CGCAGGCATACTCAAGTATGTCGAGGACTTAAAACGAGGCTCCAACGCCGAGGTTGGGCCAAAAGATTATTTTGAGATAGCTTCTAAAAACTTTGCAAGCCCTTATCCCGGTATAATCGTACCTCCAGACACCGTGTTCCAATGCATACGAAAGCATTCATTTATAGTAATAGCAGGAAAAATGAGGCTACATCTTGACGGGCTGTTGTCCAAAGCGGTTTGAAATTATACTCTACTAGGAGACATCCAGTAATCCTTATGTCAAACACTGATACACAAGGCAACAGATTCAAATTCAATTTTCAGCAATGATCAATGCTATATAATTTCCTCCACGAGTAGGGATATAAAAAACTTGGCTCTTCACATAAATGTAACCCCTATCAGATTATACTGCTGCTGCAATCCGAGGCTTTGAAACAACTATTAATAAGTGACAGAGATCATGAGGGATCCAAAGACATACGGATCACGCTGTTCTTCGAATTCTTTGGTCCGAAACGTATAAGCAAAGCTGAATTTATACCTGCGATAGTAAACGGCTATGCCTACCATTAGGTCTGCAACAAAATATTTCTTGTCCACACTATGGCTTTCTTTGAATGTATTGCCATCGAGAAAAATGTCTCTTAATACCAAACGGCTATCCAATATGCTAAAAAGATGGACGCTGGTACGAATTCTTCTGAAATCTCCTGTCTCATCATGATATAAAGCTGGGTTTGTGTCACATCCCGGCCGAATAGGGCAGCTTCCGAAGTCGCCGGGGATGAACCACCCCAGACGAAATTCGGCACCACCGTTAGCGTACATGGCTACATTACCGAGACGTCCGCCGATATGAGGTATCAAATCATAGCCAAAACCATTAGGGTTCTTCGAGTATAACACTCGCCACTTGGTTTCACAAACCGCTTCTATTGTCGGTTCGTTTTGGAGTTGATTTTCCCAACCCTGAGCACGTGGAATACCAAATAAGTCATGAGCGAAATCCTGTGTTTCCTGGGCAAGTGAAGCGGGTCCTACAACACCGACATTGAATAGCCAGGTATCTTTTCGGTTGCTGAGTATGCTATTAAATCCGACTCCGAAATAAAGGTAGCCCGCATACGGACGATCGTCTTTGACAAGTTCTTTGGTTCCTGTATCTTCAGGGGTAAACATCAACTGTCCGAGCGACAATGATATGGCACGTTGGGCGGTCGGATTTTTTACAAAGGGCAGGTGGTTGATAACCGGATAACTCCAACCGGGCAGGTGTCCACCTTTTTGGTTGTTTGCCAAGTAAGGGGTGCTCCAGCTTAGTTGGATACCGTTAGTGTAATTGCTGTCAGTACCTCCAAATGTATCATTTTCCCAGTACAATGTAAACGTATCGAAAACATTTTCTTTTTTTTCTTTCTCGGCAAACGCTGATGACGACAGTAAAAAGAAAAATGTCAATATTGCCAGTAAGGTAATTTTTAGGTCCAAATATAGAATGCAGTTTTTCAGTTGTCTGCGTAATGGTATTTTCAATTGGCACCTGCGTATTCGATATTGACAAGTTATGATCGTGTTTCGATGCTTATCAGAATCTAACATACTTAACATATGCACAATCGGGAGCCAATTCATGCTTAATACAAATATCATATTTTTCTGGTGTCAGGTAAAGTAAATCCTATTTTTGGCCACTGCCTAATCATCATCGTCCACCAACAGATAATTGAAGCATCCTCTTGGCCCATAATTCAATTTTTTCATAGATACTGATTTTTCAAAGCATGATGCACATAATTCTGTTCGATATTATGACGATTTCGCTGCATCGGGTGGATAGCTGATTTTAAAAATCAAGTTTTTGTTGGAAATTGCCGATGATATTTTGAAAGGAAAACGAATCTATGAACAAACGGAAAAACAGATCAAATATACCTCATCTGCCAACTTATCAACTACCACTCAAGTTTGAAACGGAATTACCGCCCCACGGTTTTGCAACCTGTCTTGCCTGTAAAATGATGAAGGACCTTCGCATTAAAAGCTTCAATAACATCCCCGGCAATTGCCGTTCACCACAGCAGGAGGATTCCTGGTGCTCACTATTACACCTGGTCTTCACCGTCGCTTATAAATAAAAGGATAATTGCATGTCCACATATTATTTTATGACACATAAAACAATCAACGCACATGATGTTAATCGTTCTCATCACTAAATAAGGATTTTAGTTATGAACGACCGGGCTAAAAAACGGAACAGCATTGTAAGCCGTATCATAGATGGTTCTGTCACGATCGATTCTGTCAAAGACTTTGAAAATCTACTTAAGGCCTTTCCGGACGATCCGTGGCTTCATCGATTTTTTGCCGACCTTTTGGAACGAGAAAAATCGTTTTATGCCGCCGCAGATGCATATGGAATAGCTGCCGAGCTTTTTATCGAAGAAGGCATGATCATGCAGGCCATTGTATCAAAAATTCTTGAATGGCAAATCCTCGGACTGTCTTATCAAGAAGGGCAAGACTTCTATTCATCACTTCGTGAAACCAGATCTAAAAACAAAAGGTTGCAGCGTTTTTTCATCAAGATGACATATCCTGAATTGATCGCTTTTATGAGCATGTTGGTTGTCCGGTCTTTTCCTGAGGGCAGTATGATGAAAAATTTCGGCGATGAAGAGAATAACCTCTATTTTGTTATCTCTGGTAGTATAGAGGAAACGATCTATCATCGTTTGGAGAAAAGAGGAAAGGTCCAAAAAAAATCATCCAAGAACCTGATGGAAAACGATTTTTGGGGTGAAATTTATCCGTTTGAAAAAGAAAAGATATCTCCGTCAACGGTTGAAACAATCACTCGTGTTGAACTTGCGAAGATTTCTAAACGAAGACTGATAAAAATTTGCAGACAATATCCGAATGTCAAGCGTCTTGTTCAGGATCTGTATATGAGCCGTTCAAAATCCCATGAAGAAAGCTCTTCATACACAGTTCGTAAAACCGTCCGGCACCAGCTTCCAACACAAGTAAATATTAAAATATTTAGTAAAGAGCCGGACAAAGCCCCTCTGGACCTCAGTGGATTCACAGAAAATATTTCATTAGGTGGGGCCAGCGTTGTTTTGGATGCGAATGATAAAATCGCTCATTTCGTCAGCCTGGTTGGAAAGCAGGTTCATATTCAAATATATTTAGCCATCGCCTTTGTTAATCTCTCTATTTTTGGCACTGCTGTCTGGAGCAAGGAAATTTCTCTCGAAGGAAAAAAAAGTGCGGTGTTGGGTATCCAATTTGAAGAGATGGCCGATAAAGATCGCCGGTTGTTGCAGGGCTACCATTATGGATATGAGATTGAACAAGACCGGATTTGGAGCTTATGGGACTCGCTTATTGGGACCGATGCCGGAACATCCAGCCTGCCAGCGGCAGCGTAAAACAGGCCATCAGCACGAGCGGCCAGAGCTGGTGCCAGATCATGAACAAGTCGGCGCCTTGCAGAAATATATCCCGTAGGGCCGCGATGATGTGGCGCAAGGGATTTAGCAGGGTGCCGATCTGGAGCCAGTGGGGCATGTTTTCAATGGGGGTGGCGAACCCGGAAAGAATGACCGACGGCATCATGAATACAAAAGATCCGAGAAGCGCCTGCTGCATGGTCATGGAGAGAGACGACACCAGCAACCCGACGCCCACAATGGTGAGAATGAAACATCCTAAGGCCAGGATGAGGGCTCCGATGGTTCCGCGAAACGGCACGCCGAACCAGTAGACCGCCCCTGCCGCAAACAAAAGGGCGTCCATAAGTCCGAAGGCCATACCGGGTAGGGATTTGCCGATGAGAATTTCTGCGGGGTTGAACGGAGCGACCAAAAGCTGATCGAAGGTGCCGAATTCGCGCTCCCGCGCCACCGAAAGGCTGGTGAGAATCATGACCACCACCATGCTGATAAGGCCGCCTAAGGCCGATACTATGAACCATCTGCTTTGAAGGTTGGCGTTGAACCAGGCCCGGTCTTCAATTATCACCCCGGGGCCGTTCATGCTGACCACCCCATTTTTGACAAGGTCCTGATTGTACTGTTCGACAATGCTTCCGATATATCCTAATGCGATCAGGGCCACATTGGAATTGCGGCCATCCACGATCACCTGGAAGGTCGCCGGCCGGGCGATGTGAAGATTGCGGCTGAAGTCGGGACCGATGTGGATGACAAGCCGAGCCTTTTCGCAGTTAATCACAACATCGATTTCTTTCTCGGCCAAGAGGGTCTTTGTGAGTTCAAAATTTTCTGACCCTGCAAGCCGGGACAAAAGTTGCCGGGATTCCGGTGTTCGAGATTCGTCGAATACCGCGTAACGGACGTTTTTGAGGTCATACGTCGCGGCATACCCGAAAACGAAAAACTGAATCAGCGGCGGGCCGATAATGACAAAACGGCTTTTGGGGTCTTTTAGAATCATAACGAACTCTTTATACATCAATGCGATGATGCGACGTAAGGTATTCATCAGCCCTCCAGTCTTTTGGTGATTTTGCGAAAAGCAAGACTGGTGAATAAAATAGCCATAACGGCCAGAGCCAAGGCGTTCGGCAGCAGCACCGGCCAGACGTCGCCGGCCATGAAAAGGGTATGGCTGATGGACACGAAATACCGCGCCGGAACCGCATGGCTTACGATTTGAATGAAGCGGGGCGTGCTTTCCAGGTCGAAAACAAGGCCCGACAGAAAAAATGCGGGCAGAAACCCCGCCACAATAGAAATCTGGGCGGCCACAAACTGGACCCGAATAGCAGCGGATATCAGTAGCCCGAAGCCCAAGGAAGCCAGCATGAAAAGCGCGCTTAAGAAAAAGAGGGCGACAAAGGAGCCGCGAAACGGCACATGAAACAGCGTGGTGCCGACGAGCACGGACAGGCCCATGCCCAGCATACCCAAGATAAAATAAGGAAGCACTTTGCCCAGCAAAAGATCAATTCTGCGAATCGGCGTGACCAGAATGGCCTCCATGGTTCCCCGTTCCCATTCGCGGGCCACCACCAATGCGGTCAAAAGGATTCCGATCAGGGTCATGATCAGGGTGATGAGACCCGGGACCAGAAAGTTACGGCTGACGGCCGCCTCGTTGAACCAGATCCGCTGGGACACCTTCACAGCAGGAACGGCGACCTGCTCACCCCGGGCCTGACGAAGTGCGGTCCATTTCTGGAGCACCCCGCGCGCGTACCCCTGGATGAGCCGGGCCCGGTTGGCATCGATGCCGTTGACAATCACCTGAACCGGAGACGGGTTCCGGCTGAAAAGACGGGAGGAAAAGTCGCTTTGGATATGAGCAATACCGTCAATGCGTCGTTGATTAAGCAAACTCATTGCTTCGGCCATGGATTTCAATTGAATGGTTTTGAAATAGGACGACTGATCAAATCTTGCCGCCAGATCGCGGGCTGCCGAACCGTTGTCTTTGAACACAACGGCAATGGGTACGTTTTCGGCATCCAGCGACAGACCGTATCCGAAGATAAAAAGCAACACCAATGGCAACACAATAGCCAACGCAATGCTGCTGGGATCGCGTAGGATCTGGAGCACTTCCTTACGGAGAATTCCCCGCAGGCGCATAAAGAAAAGAGCGCGCGGCGTCATTTTCCCCCTCTGCTGTTTTCAATTCGATTCCGTTCGCCGGAGGGTGAGATGGTTCCCTCTGCAAGGGCGATAAACGCGTCTTCAATGGTCGGTTCCGGATTTTCTTCGGAACGGGCCAGTGCCCTGATTTCGGAGGGTGTGCCCATAGCGAGGTTTACCCCCTGGGACATGATCAACATTCGGTCGCAGTATTCGCATTCTTCCATAAAATGCGTTGTTACCACCACGGTGACGCCCTGTTCGGCAAAACCGTTGATCCTGAGCCAGAACTCACGGCGGGCCAAAGGATCTACGCCCGATGTCGGCTCGTCCAGAAAAAGAATGTCCGGCTCGTGCAAAAGCGACGCCGCCATGGCCAAACGTTGCTTGTAACCGCCCGGTAGCTGAACGGCGGCCTTGTCGCGCCATTTGCCAAGTCCGAATTCCTCAAAAGCCCATTCCAATCGAAGCCGAAGCCGATTTCCGACAAGACCATAGGCCCTTCCGAAAAAGCTCAGATTTTCCTGTACGCTGAGCTGACCGTAGAGGGAAAACTGCTGGGCCATATACCCTAAGCGTGCGCGGGCCATAGAGGGCGAATGTCGCAAATCATATCCGGCCACGCTGATCTCGCCGGCGCTGGCGCTCAACAATCCGCACAGCATCCTAAAGGTGGTGCTTTTCCCGGCCCCGTTGGGACCAAGCAGACCGAAAATTTCACCATGATGAACCTCGAAAGTGAGTCTTTTGACCGCCTCAAAATCACCGAAATACTTCTGAAGCGCCTTGGTTTGAACCACCACATCTTCAGTCAAAACCGTCTTGGAAGGCTCCTTTGTCCTATTGATTTGAATGCGGCTTCCCTGGTGCGGGATCAGCGTCATAAAGGCATCTTCAAAACTCGGGGCTACGTTCTTGATGGTCGTCCGCCAATACTTTGGCAAAGCATCGGCCACGGCTTTAGTGCCGAAAGCATCGGTCACCACGCGTACCCTTCCGGAACGAATCGTCGCATCCACAATATGCTCTCTGCCCACAAGGTGCGTGTGTATCTGACGGGGCTTAATGCCCGGCGCTGGATCCACAAGCGCAACCCTCTGTCCCAGGTGATCCTTAAATTCCCGGGGCGTTCCTTCGGCGAGCTTCTCACCTTCATGCATCACCACCACGTGGTCGCAACGCTCCGCTTCATCAAGATAGGCGGTTGATAGCAACACCCCAATGCCATCTCTTTCTACGAGCTCGTAAACGATTTTCCACAATTCCCGACGCGAGATTGGATCCACACCCACGGTGGGCTCGTCCAGTAACAGCATCTGCGGTGACTTGATGAGCGAGCAGGCCAGCCCCAGCTTCTGCTTCATTCCGCCGGAAAGGGCACCTGCCATTCGCCGGGTATAGGGTTCCATGCCGGTCATCTGAAGCAGCCGGAGATATCGATCCTTGCGCTGGGAATAAGGCACCCCCTGAAGATCGGCATAGAGATCCATGTTCTCTTTCACGGTCAAATCCTGGTACAGGCCGAATTTCTGGGGCATATAACCGACACGGCTCTGAATTTCGATGGTATCGACCACGCTGTCGAACCCCAGAACGGTAACACTCCCGGCCGTGGGGACGATCAGGCCGGCAGCCGTTCGGATCAGGGTGGTTTTGCCGGCGCCGTCCGCCCCCACAAGTCCGGTGACCTGTCCTCGCAGGGCATTGAGCGAAACGTCCCGCAGTGCCTGAATCGCAGGCCCTTTTTTGGAGGGAAACGTCTTTTCCAGATTCCGGACCGCCAGCACCACTTCCGTTGCGACCTCGGTCTGTATATGTGACCGAACAGCCATATCGCTCTATCCTTTGACCGGTTTGGTGGTTTCTTGGACAGGAACGCCGCCATTTTGGGATTTGCCGGATGACGCGGTAAGGTCAACGATTACCGTGATCGGCATCCCCAAACGAAGCGAATCTTTGGAATCATGAACAAAAACCCTCACTTCATAAACCAGTTTTGTCCGCAGATCCTCGGTTTCCACGGTTTTTGGGGTAAATTCGGCCACAGGAGAGATAAATCCGACCCAGCCTTCAAAGGTCTGACCCGGAAACGAATCGCTCAAGATTTTGGCTTTCATACCCAGATTGATGCGACCGAGATACGGTTCCGGCACATAGGCCCGCACCCATTTGGGGTCGGTCAACGCCAGGGTGAAAACCGGCCGGTTAGGGCTCGCCATTTCTCCGGGTTCCAGAATCCGGTTCTGAATCACTCCCTTCGCGGGTGATGTCAGTGCCATATCCGAAAGCCTTATCTGTAAGAGTGAAAAAGACGCCTTGAGCGCCTTCAGCCTGTTTTTGGCCGCGGCAATGTCTTCCTTGCGGGTGCCTTCCAGAGCCAGATTCAGCGCCTTTTCCTTGACCTTGAGCTGGGCCTGATCCACATCGAGCAAGGCCAGCGCATTGTCCAGAGCCTGCTGGCTCGTGGCCCCGGTCCCTGACGTTTTCCTGACTCGCTCATAATTCTTCACGGTATTTTTGACCCGGGCCCGGGCCGCCGCCATCTCGGCGCGCGCCTGATCGATCTCCTGGGGTCGGGTCCCGGCTTCAAGTCGTTTTACCACCTCTTGCTGGGCAGCAATTTGAGCCTGTATTTCTCTGATTTGAGCTTCCAGACGATTGGTTTGCAATCGCGCCAGAACCTGGCCCGCCGTAACGCGATCCCCTTCTTCTACCAAAACCTGAACAATGCGTTCTTGTTCGTTAAACGCGAGGTCGGCTTTTCGGATATCGATATTCCCGTAGATCCTGAGTTCGGATGCGGACGGGTTCCCCTCCGCGTTTAAAAACCACCGAACGCCTAAAATAACTGCCGAAACAAAAACGACTACAATGATAATTCTGATTAAGCGTTTCATTGTGTAAATACTCCACCTTTATATTTATCCTGTCCGGGACATCGCCTCAATCATGCTTCTGGTCTGTTCCAAAATTACACGGCGAATCTCAGCGGTTTCATCGGAGCTGTATCCCTTAAGACCCAAGGCCCGAACCGTAGTTTCACGGGCCACTCGAAACACGATGACTTGTCCTATCAAGGTCAAAGCGCAAAGGCTTACAGCACGGGAAGGCATCGCTCCTGTGGCCGTTGCGATCATTTTGGAAACCGCATTGATCATAGGGGCCATAATGCGGTAAAATAGAATGTCATAGGCCGAAGAAGGATATAGCTGCTCCCGCAGAACGATCCGCGCAAAACGGGGAGCCTCCGGCGATCCCACCATAAAATTGATCAGTTTTTCCAAGAGCTTTTCCAGCAAAACAAGTGCTTCTTCGCCATTCAAATTCCCTTCAGCCACCCGCTCCTCTATCTCAACTAACGTTGATTTCACCTGAGATTCGAGCTTGCCGGCAATATAGCCGACGACTTTGTGGTACAAGCCCTCCTTGCCATTGAAATAATAGGGAATGGCAGCAATGTTGACCCCGGCCTTTTTGGCGATCATCCGCGTGGTGGCCGCGTCAAATCCGTGCTTTCCAAAAACATCCACGCCGACTTCGAGAAGACGATCATGAGCATTGGAGCTTCTTTTTGTTTTTGACGATTTCGTTTTATTATCCACATGCATTCTTATTTTTCCTCCCCTACACGACAATTTTAATCAAGCGATTGAATTAGTCAAGCTATTAAATCTCCTTTTTATCTTTTTCCTCCATTTAAGTTTAAAAAGGATGGGGATGATGCCGATGGTAATAATTTAATTGTATGTGTTCACG
>PKTV01000470.1 GCA_002868985.1 Desulfobacteraceae bacterium
ATTAGAAGCCATCTCAAAATAAAGATTTTGGTTCAAGATCAAGGCGGGGCCGAGTTTTAACCCGCAGGCATACTCAAGTATGTCGAAGACTTAAAACGAGGCTCCAACGCCGAGGTTGGGCCAAAAGATTATTTTGAGATAGATTCATATTGATAATCACACCCGAACAGGAATCATTCGATCATAGCCGGAACTCTCTGTTCCGATTTTTCATTGAAAAAGTTAAATAATCCTTTAATATTTATATGTTACATTTTGGCACACGTCTTGCTATCTTGAAATCGCAAAATCAATTATTTTCTGAAGGTGTACTGATGAAATCTCTTGGTAACCATCTAATTATTGAACTTTATGACTGTGAAGCAGAACTTATTAATGACCTCCATAAGGTTGAAGGCATCCTTATGGAATCAGTTAACATATCTGGTGCAGAAATAATAACACCCGTCTTTCATAAGTTTAATCCGCACGGAGTGAGCGGTGTCATCGTCATCGCAGAATCTCATTTTTCCATACACACATGGCCGGAGTACGGCTATTGTGCGGTGGACATTTTTACTTGCGGAGATACCATCGATAGCCAAAAAGCTCTGATTTATATGAAAAAAGCTTTTAAGGCACAATCAATATCCGTTGTTGAAACCAAACGTGGCATCCTGAATTTGCCCGTTGAAAAAATCAAATACAAACCTGAACAGGTGAACCAAAATGTTGCATGAAAAAGAATATACTGAACTCAAATCACGCTTTGAAGAGGAACAGTCATGGGGGTTGGTTTCAAGTATCGACCTTTACAAATGTGACCCTGATACGATACGTAACGCTGACAAGATCAAGGAATATGTGAAAGTATTATGTGAAAAAATCGAGATGAAGCGTTATGGCGAAACGGTTGTGGTCCATTTTGGCCAGGATCCGAAAGTTTCCGGATTTTCAATGACACAACTCATCGAAACATCACTCATCTCAGGACATTTTGCGAATGAGTCAAACAATGTATATATCGACGTCTTTAGCTGTAAATTTTATCATCCGTGGAAGGTTGCTGAATTTACAAAAACATTCTTTAAAGCCCAAAATTATAACATTCATATTGTGTTGAGAAAATGAAATGGATTCGTGACAAGTGGGCGCCAAATGGAGCGGCCATAAATGTAAACGTTGTCAAACAGCTGGAATCTTATCACTCTAAATTTCAGAAAATTGATGTATATGAAACAGCAAACCTCGGTAAGATGCTTTTGCTGGATGATATCATCATGTTAACTGAATATGATGAGTTCGCATATCATGAAATGATCGCACATCCGTCACTGCACGTTCATCCGAAGGTAAATAAAGTGTTGGTCATCGGCGGCGGAGATGGAGGAACTGTCAGGGAGATATTGAAACATTCCGATATCCGGGAAGTCCATGTGTGTGAAATTGATGAAGAGGTCATCTCGGTCTGTAAAAAACATTTTCCAACCCTTTCCTCGGGATTTGATAACCCTAAAGTAAAGATTTTTTTTGAAGACGGGGCGGTCTTTGTTAAAGAAAGAAAAAATGAATATGATCTGATTATTGTGGATTCATCCGACCCCATCGGACCGGCCCAAGTCCTTTTTCAGGAACAGTTTTACAGAAATATGTTTGATTCTTTAAAGTATGACGGTATTACCGTAACTCAATCGGAAGGCATGTTCTTTGGCAGAGAAATCATCAGAAAATTGTTTACATTCAATCGCAACATCTTTCCAATCCTTTATTACTATTTCACGATGGTGCCGACATATCCTTCCGGTACCATCGGATTTTCGTTTTGCTCAAAGAAACACCATCCCGTAAACGACATATATACAAAAAAAGGAATCACGACCCGATATTACACCCCGGACATACACAAGGCCTCATTTATCTTACCAAAATTTATGGAAGATATCGTCTAACCCGTTGTTTTTATTCCAGACAGATAGGACATTTTTAGAAGATCAGTACAATCAAATAATAAAAGCGAGCGCACGAACCGAATCGAAATTCGAAGTCAACGCTCGCTTTTTTAAAGATTATGATTCTGTTTTTTCCAGTATGTCATAAGACTTTACGTTAATGACCTTGACGCCATCCTCTTCAATGACTTCGCCGATTACTTCTACGGTCTTACCGACATGATTCAACAAATCGTTGCCCATATCCGTATCTGCAACCTCATACACGGTGCCGTTATCTGCAACAATCTGATATGTGTCGTTGATCATTCCGGTTATGGTGATTTCACCGGCGAATACCGGATTTGAACAAATCAGTATAAACGAAAAAACGCCTATTATTCCTGCTGCAATCCATCTGAACTTTTTACCCATTTTATACCTCCTCTGGTTTTTAAATTTCGTTGGAAAAAGACAATCGTGATGACTTTTCACGAGTCTATCAAACGTTCTATAAAAAGCCGATTTAGCAATATGTATGCCAGCAATAATTCTGGCTTAAAATAACGGAATTCTTTTCTTTTCAAAGGGCGTTTCAGAACTCAGAATTCCGAGTGTTGAAAAAAAAATCTTGTGTCGCAGTTGTTGGAGGCAATTTCAAAACCCGCCATTAAAAAAAATAGCGACATCTTTTTCTATGAATAAGGGAATTTTGTGAAGCAATAGTTCCGATTTTCCTAAAAGAGAACTTAGCGTTCGGTTTTGCGATGCAAAAACGGTTGTGTTTCTCACAAAAACGATTCGGGTTAATTTAATATGTCCTTCCGGTTTTTACTGATAAATCTCAAATTTTAAAATCGTTGGAACCCGATATTCATATTCTCTTCTCCGGTTCTGATAATAAATTAGATGGTTAATTAAAAATCGCATCGTTGATTTTAAGCAAAGGGTCCGTTTTTACATCATAACCAATAGTCTCGGAATCAGGCTATGAAAAATCGAACTATTAAAATCAGATCATTGGCTTTTTTGGCATGGCTGTTGCTCTTATCTATCGGTGAAGTAACTGGAAGCCATCTCAAAATTAAGATTTTGGTTCAAGATCAAGGCGGAGCCGAGTTTTAACCCGCAGGCATACTCAAGTATGTCGAGGACTTAAAACGAGACAACCAACGCTGAGGTTGGGCCAAAAGATTATTTTGAGATAGCTTCTGGTAAAATGTGAACCCATAATCCATTATTAAAGGAGACATGTCACCGTTGAAAAAGACAGCCAAAAAATCTTTAAAACCAAAAAAGAAAACAGACAAGCGCGCCACGACTTTAGGCCCCGTAGAGGATCTTGAGAACTACGTTCCGTCGGATTGGTGGAACTGCATCTTTAATTCGCTTTATCTTAAGACCGATTCGGATGTTGTGGAAGATATTCAAATGACACGTAAAGAAGTCGATCTGTTTTCTAATATTGTCGACCTGAAAAATGAGGACCATATTCTTGATCTATGTTGCGGTCAGGGGCGTCACGTTTTGGAACTTTCTCGAAGAGGATTTAAGGCCGAAGGACTGGACAGGTCGCGCTTTTTGGTTCAAAAGGCAAAAGCAACGGCGAGAAAAGAGAACATCGGTGTTAGATTCCGGGAAGGGGATGCCAGAAAACTTCCCTTTTCTCCGGACGCTTTTGAGGTTGTCATGATGCTCGGTAACAGCTTCGGTTATTTTGAAACGGTCCAGGACGACCTGAGGATATTAAAGGAGATATTCAGGGTGCTAAAACCCTGGGGAAGACTGCTTCTTGATGTGACGGACGGTGAATATCTTAAAAAGAATTTTCAGAACCGATCGTGGGAATGGATTGACAAGAAACTATTTGTTTGCAGGGAACGCACCCTTTCCGCAGACGAGGAACGTCTCATTTCAAGAGAAATCGTGACGGATGTAACCAAAGGGACAATTGCCGATCAGTTTTACGCCGAAAGGCTTTACACGAGAGACAATCTGGTAAAACTCCTTGAAAAAGCCGGTTTTTCCGATACAGCAATTCATGGGGAAATCTCGACACAATCGGTAAGAAATCAGGACCTGGGAATGATGGAAAAACGCATCATCATCACCGGAAAGGTAAAAAAAGAATGGAGCCGCGTTCCAAGAAAACTAAAGAAAGCACATAAGAAAAATATTGTCGTCATCTTCGGTGATCCAAACAAGCCCGATATATTGAAACCTTGCGGAATTTTCGACGATGACGATTTTTACACCATTGACCAATTGAAATCAGCGCTGCAGGCATTGCCCGAATATTATTTCAGCTATTTGTCGAACCACGATACGATGATTCAGGATTTAAACAAAAAGTCCGGAAAAATTCATTTTGTCTTTAACCTCTGTGATGAGGGCTTTAACAATGATCCTCGAAAGGAACTTCATCTTCCGGCACTGCTTGAAGTACTCGATATACCTTACACCGGGTCTTCCACCCAGTGTCTTGCATTCTGCTACGACAAGTCGCTGGTTCGCGGAATCGCCAGTGAAATGGGAATCCCGGTTCCGGAAGCGTTTTTCATCGAACCGGATGACACCACCTTTAACTTGCCCTGTTCCTTTCCGGTCATTGTTAAGCCCAACTATGGAGATTCCAGTTTCGGCATTACACAGCAAAGTGTTGCAAACAACCATGAGCAACTCCTCAATGCAATCTCTATGATTCGAGAAAAACTGGGTTATGACAAACCGATTCTTGTTGAAGAATTTTTGACCGGAAAAGATCTGAGTGTCGGTATTATCGGGAACCCCCTGACATCTTATAATGTTTTACCGATAGCAGAAGAGGATTATTCGGCTGTTCCTAAAGAACTGCCAAGGGTTTGCGGATATGAAGCAAAGTGGCTTCCGGATTCTCCGTATTACAAAATCAAAACTGTTCCGGCGAAATTGCCGGAGGAAACGGAAAAGTTCATTGTGGAATGCTGTATGAAGTTGTTTGAAAGACTGGAGTGCAGGGATTACAGCCGGTTTGACTGGAGGCTCGACGCAAAAGGACATCCCAAGCTTCTGGAAGTCAATCCAAACCCTGGCTGGTGTTGGGACGGTCATCTGGCAAAAATGGCGAAATTTGCAAAAATGTCCTATGCCCAAATGATACAGGCGATTCTTGATGCAGCTGAACAGCGACTGCAAAGTACTCAAGTTTCAGACGTTCTTGTTTGCACGGAAAAAACCCTCACCGTGCAACCGAAAACCGCTTTAAACCGGAGCTAAAAACCTTAAGAAAGACTGTTGTCCAGATCACTTTTCGTATGATCTGAAATGTTTTTTGATAAATCAAAATGAACGATAATAAAACCAACCCATTGCACCCAAAAATCAGATACTCCTTTTTCAAAATACCCACAGGATCCGATCTTTCGAAAAGGCGGTTACCGATTATGTCTGCGGACAGCGGAAATCCGGGACCGGTTGTATGGCTGACGGCCTGTAGTCATGGCGACGAGGTCGGCGGTGTCGTCATTATCCAGGAAATATTCAAAAATATCCGTCGGGGGAAAAACCTTATTAAGGGCGCTGTTTTTGCTTTTCCTCTGATGAATCCCATCGGTTTTGAAACAGCCTCCCGGCATATTACGTTAAGTAAAGAAGATCTCAACCGTTCCTTTCCGGGAAATAATGACGGCTCTTTAGGGGAGAGAATAGCGGATATCATATTTACGACGATTCTTAAAACGAATCCCAGGATTGTTTTGGATCTTCACAATGATTGGATCAAATCGATGCCCTATGCGCTGATTGATCCGGATCGCGATCCCAAGCTTTCCGATGTCAACCGGACCAGCGAACTTTTTGCTTCGACAACCGGATTGTTGGTGGTACGTGACACGGAAGAACTTCACAAATCTCTTTGTGTCTGCCTACATAAACATAATATACCGGCACTGACACTGGAACTCGGAGAGCCTAATATTATTAACGAGAAAAATGTCGAATATGGTGTAAGATCCATCGAAAAGATTTTGTTATATCTTGAAATGATTAAACCGGTTAACGAGCCGTTCCAATATCAGATCCCCGAGATTTACAAAGGTAAAATCCTCAAATATTTCGCCAAGCCCCAAAGTACAACCAGTGGTATCATCAGATTTTTGGTTAAACCGGGAGATATTGTTAGAAAAGACCAGACCCTGGCTAAAATCTATAATACGTTTGGGAGATTACAAAAAACGCTGACCGCTTTACACGACGGCATTGTTTTAGGACATTGCGACTCTTGTGTTGCATTTCCCGGAATGCCGGTTCTGGCATTTGGAATAGAGTAACTAACTTAATCCTAAGCTGAGCGATTTTCAAGTTTGCCGCAGATAAGCCCCGCGTAGCGGGATCTCCGCTTCGCTACGACAAGTCTTGAGCATAGCGAAATCCCGCTCTGCGGGAGAAGATGTTGTTTCGCTATAGTCGTCTATGCGGAACGGCATCTGACACAGTAGATGCGGTGAAATTGGAAATCCCGTAGGGTTTCAAATTATTGTTAAATTAACCATTTCAAAAATTTGAAACGCTCAGCTTAGGTTAATCAAACGTACTATTGCTCATTGTTCGGAAGATCAGTGCCATAAAGGGCAAAGAAAGCAGTCCCTGCGACACCAAATAAAAATGCAACCATAAAGTTGGTGGATGGCCCGATCTGCCAGAGAAAAGCACCGCCAAAAGCCGCGATGGAGACAACGATATCCCGCAAAAGATAATACAGACCGAACATGGCGGCTTTCCGGTCTTCAGGCGCAAGATCCATGATCAGTGCTTTTCGGGTCGGCTCTCCAAACTCCTTAAAGCCGCGCAGGATAAAAGCCAATACCAGCCATTTAAACGACTGGCAGAACAGAAGCACCACCGGAAAGATCGTAAAAAACCCAAACGTTATGACGACAAACGGCTTTTTGGTCGTTTTATCCGCCAGATACGCCACCGGGATGTACACCAGCATGGCTGTTATCATTTCAATGGCTGTCAGGATGCCGAATGACAATGCCGTTACCGGTGTGGAGATGGTTTTCATGCTCCATACCACAACAAAGGCATAAGGAATCTGTTCGCAAAACCGAACCAGAATATCTGAAACCAGTAATCGTTTAAGCGACGGGCTCATTTCACATAATAGTTTCATGGGATTTTTTTCAGGGGCTTTCGAAGACGATTCAACAGCACTTTTGGGTGGGTCTTCTTCGATGAGAATCTGCTGGAGTATCGTTGCCGCAACCGCCAGCGCAAAGGCAAACACAAAGGCAAGCCGAACACCGTTACGCTCACCCCATAGACCGATACACACGCCGCCCAAAATCGGTCCGAGTCCCATGGGGATTCTCCTCACCAGAGAGTGCATGGAAACCCCCATGGTTCGTTTGTTCATGGGCAAAACCCGGGCTATTAGACTCATGGTCGCCGGCAAAGAGATGGCTGACCAGGAAAGGAAAAATATGGCCCCCAATAACACCGCCTGCCAGTAAGGCATCAGAATGACGATGAGAAATCCCAACATGGCAATGACGTTAAAAACAAGCAGGGCTTTTTTGGTGCCCATGCGATCGGAAAGATAGCCTCCGGGAAAGGCATAGAGCGCGGACAATAGGTTGTCAAGACCGTTGAGAAGGCCGATGGATATAGCGCCGCCCCCTAAAGCGATGAGATAAATCGGCAAAAATCTTTCGGCCATCCGCTCGCCCATACCCACAAGGATAACCATGAGCAGCATCCCGACGGTACTTTTGCGAAGGCCGAGAAAATCTGAAATACTTACTCGTTTAGCCATAACCCTGCCACCTCGATGTATAATGAGTCATGACACCAGCGTTTGTAATCACTAACCTTTATATGACATGCGATATGATACTTTCCGAAAGCCGGGTCGTCAACCGTGATTATTTGATCCAAACCTTGCATAAAGAGTCAAATTTTGGGCAAAATTTTTCATTTGATCTCAAGGCGTTGGCATTTTTTTTAAACATCTTTTTATTGACAAAACTACTACAAGGTGACATCATTTTTTGTTATGACTATTTTGAATCGCGGCAATTTCAGTGTAAAATAATCTAAAATGTTATCAATTTTTCTTAAATAGCCGTACAAAGCCGACAGTGAGAAAATTCGAAAAAAACAGCGGTTGACTTCTATAAGAGGTTATGATTGATTGCATGTATATTGAAACAAACTCAACCTATCGATTTAATTAATCAATCTGAACAACCCTTAAAACATCAGAATCTCTAAAGAAACAAATCTTCTGAAGATTTGTGCATCTATATTGGGTGGTTTATGGGCATAGAGACTGAAAAAGAATATTTACTCAAGGCGATTGCCGCTTTTAAAAGACGGTTCATCGTGGTTTCGCCTGAATTTAAAATCCTGGCTTCAAACTGCCGGATTGACGGGATGACCAAGCCTGATATTGTCGGGAGATACTGCCACGAAGTGTTCTGGGATCGATCCTCTCCTTGTCAGAATTGTGCGGTAAAGGAAACCATAAAGGATGGCAAACCCACTTTAATACCTAAGGCGGAAAATACATTTGATATCGATGAGATGCCGTGTTTTTTCGCATATCCCATCTATTCCGGCGATAAAATCGAAGCTTTTGTCAGTATGGATTTTGATCTTCCTACACGGGGGGGGCTGGAAGAAAAACTGCAACGTTCCAATGCCTTTTTACGAAATCTCATTTTCAGCGCCGTGGATGGTGTTATTGCATCTGATAAAAGTGGCAAGATTCTCATCTTCAATAATGCCGCTACCAATGTTTTCGGTTATACGGTGGATGAAGCACTCAATCATATCAATGTTCGGGATATTTATCCGGAGAATAATGCGTATGAAGTCATGCGAGACCTTAGAAGCGATGAATATGGTGGTAAAGGCAAACTCCAATCCTATCAGGTCGATGTAATCAGTAAGCATGGAGAAGTTATTCCCATCTACCTGAATGCAAGCGTTATTTACGAGAATGGACAAGAGATTGCAACCATCGGATTTTTTCATGATCTTCGAGAAGAGCTCCGAATGAAAGGGGAACTTGAAAATACCCAGCTTCAGCTTCTTCAAGCGGAAAAAATGTCGTCTTTAGGCAAACTGGCCGCGGGCGTAGCACACCAACTAAACAATCCCCTTGGAGGAATTACGCTGTATGCCAAACTGATCATGGAAGAATATGACCTGGAAAAGGGTGCTAAAGAAGACCTGGATAGAATTATAAGAGACGCTAAAAGATGCCGGGATACGGTAAAGGAGTTACTCGAGTTTACCCGTCAGACACGCCATTTGATGCGACACCATGACATTAATCGGGCGTTAACCCGCACCCTGTTTCTCTTGGAAAGTCAAACCTTGTTCCATAATATCACAATTAAAAAGGACCTGGCCCCATCAC
>PKTV01000079.1 GCA_002868985.1 Desulfobacteraceae bacterium
ATAAAAGCTGAAACAACGGCTCCTTTCGAAAAAGAGGAAAGAGAAAAGAGGAAAGAGGATAAAGGAAACCGCGGATGAACACGAATAAACACAAATTAAAATAATAATATTTATGTTCATTTGCGTCCATTTGCGGTTATCTATTTTCTAATTCCTAACGTTATTGCATTTAAAAAATAAGGATCTTTTTATGAAAAATATCGCAAATCTACTGTTTCAAGCAAACATTTTAAAAGAAATTCCCAGATCGGGCTACCATTTTCTGGGTGCAGGCAAGGAATCCGTGGCCGAACATTCATATAGTGTTTCATTTATTGCGTTTGTCATGGCTCAAATGGAGCCTGATGTGGATGCACTCAGACTCATTACGATGTGTTTGGTCCATGATCTTCCGGAAACAAACACCGGCGACCTGAATTATGTTCAGAAAAACTATGTGACGGCAAATGAAAATAAAGCGTTAAGGCATATCACCAAGAATTTACCGTTTGGTACAACAATCGCTGATCTGATCACAGAATTTAATGAACGCCGATCATTAGAGTCCAAGCTTGCATATGATGCAGATCAGTTGGCACTGATTTTGGATTTAAAAGCACTTTCGGACATCGGTTACGACCCCCCAAATAAGTGGCTTCCTTTCGCTTTAAAGCGGTTGGAGACCAAAACCGGTCAGGCCATCGCCCAAAGTATTATGAAAACAGAATGGGATGCCTGGTGGCTTGAGAATTATGTTGACAGCCCGGCCAAAAAAGAATAACTTTTTTTGTTTAATTTGCGAGCATTTTAATGTTTTTAATGCCTTAAAAGAAGCAGTTAAATACGGTTTTGTTCAGCTGTTATTAATGTCATAATACGTTCAACATAACGGAGGATAAAATGAATTGGCTAACCAATACCTTCGGGAGTTCTGTAGGGAAAAAGCTGATGATGGCGGTCACCGGCCTTTTCTTCTGCGTTTTTCTGGTGTTGCATCTTGCCGGCAACCTGACCCTTTATATGGGTAAAGATGCTTTTAATTCCTATGCCGAGCATCTTCACTCTTTAGGACCCCTCCTTACACTGGCTGAATGGGGGCTTTTAACTTTTGCCATTATCCATATTTCTACGGGTCTATTCCTTTTTTATCAAAATTATAAAGCCAGGCCCACCCGATATGCCGTTAATAAACGTGCCGGGGGTCGAACCTTAGGATCGGCAACCATGCCGTACACCGGCGTTCTTCTGCTTTTGTTTGTTATTTACCACCTGTTCAATTTTCATTTTGTGGATAAAACCCATACCACCATTTTTCAGATTGTATCGAATGCATTTGCACAGCCAGGCTATGTATTGATTTATACGTTTGCCATGATCATTGCGGCGGTTCATGTCAGCCATGGATTTTGGAGTGCATTTCAGACCCTTGGCGCCAATCATCCGAAATACACACCTTTTTTAAGGGGGCTGAGTCTTGTATTCAGTCTGATTGTCGGGATCGGGTTTGGTTTTATTCCGGTTTATGTTTCGCTATTAGTATAAGGAGATAGCCATTATGCTTGACGCAAAAGTTCCTTCAGGTCCACTTTCGGAAAAATGGGATAAACACCGTTTTGAGCTTAAACTTGTCAATCCGGCCAACAAAAGAAAATATAATATCATTGTGGTGGGTACCGGTCTTGCCGGTGGGTCTGCCGCTGCCTCTTTGGCCGAACTCGGTTATTATGTAAAAAATTTCTGTGTTCAGGACAGCCCGCGGCGTGCCCACAGCATTGCCGCCCAGGGCGGAATCAACGCCGCCAAAAACTATCAAAATGATGGCGACAGTATCCGGCGCCTGTTTTACGATACCATCAAGGGCGGTGATTTCAGGTCCAGAGAAGCCAATGTATATCGCCTGGCTCAGGTCAGTAATCATATTATCGACCATTGTGTTGCCCAGGGGATTCCCTTTGCGCGCGAATACGGCGGGCTCCTTGCCAATCGAAGCTTTGGTGGTGCTCAGGTTTCCAGAACGTTTTACGCCAGAGGCCAGACCGGGCAGCAGCTTCTATTAGGCGCATACAGCTCATTGATGCGACAGGTGGCGGCCGGCCGGGTCACCCTGTTTCCTCGCCGGGAAATGCTGGATCTGGTGGTGATTAACGGACAGGCAAGGGGCATTGTTGTGAGAAATCTGGTCACCGGCGATATCGAAAGCCATGCCGCCGATGCCGTGGTCATGTGCACCGGCGGATACGCCAATGTTTTTTACCTTTCAACCAATGCCATGGCCTCCAATGTAAGTGCAACGTATCGGGCCTATAAAAAAGGCGCTTTTTTTGCCAATCCTTGTTACACGCAGATTCACCCGACGTGCATTCCGGTACATGGAACCTACCAGTCCAAACTGACCCTCATGAGTGAAAGTTTGCGAAACGACGGTCGCGTCTGGGTGCCGAAAACGCCCGGAGACAAACGACCGCCAAGTCAGATCTCCGAATCTGAAAGAGATTATTACCTTGAAAACAAATACCCCAGTTTCGGCAACCTGGTTCCGAGGGATGTGGCGTCGCGGAATGCCAAGGCCCAGTGTGATTTGGGTAAGGGTGTCGGCGAGACAGGCTTTGCGGTTTATCTCGATTTTAAGGATGCCATCAAAAGAGACGGGAAAGACGTCATTGCTCAAAAATACGGCAACCTTTTTCAGATGTATGAAAAAATCACCGCTTCGAATCCCTATGAAGAGCCCATGATGATTTACCCCGCGTCTCATTATGTCATGGGCGGGTTATGGGTCGATTACAACCTGATGAGCAATCTGCCGGGGCTTTTTGTTTTGGGAGAAGCCAACTTTTCCGACCACGGTGCCAATCGTCTGGGCGCCAGTGCCTTGATGCAGGGACTGGCGGACGGTTATTTCGTGATTCCATATACCATCGGCGGATATCTTGTCGGGATGGACCACACGGAAGTCACCACCGATCATCCGGCGTTTAAAGAAGCAACCCAATATGTCACCCAACGGACCAGCAATCTGCTGTCCATTAACGGAAAACGGACGGTGGACGACTTTCACCGTGAGCTGGGTCACATCCTCTGGGAATACTGCGGCATGTCCAGAAACGACGAAGGCCTTTTGAAAGCCAGAAAGCTTATTCAGGAACTTCGAGGAGAATTTTGGGAAAATGCACTTGTACCCGGCTCGTCGGAAGACTTTAACCAGAGTCTGGAACGTGCCGGCCGCGTGGCCGATTTTCTCGAATTTGCAGAACTTTTGGTGATAGATGCCTTTGAGCGTAAAGAATCCTGCGGTGGTCATTTCAACGAAGCATACCAGACCGAGGAACAGGAGGCCAAGCGCGATGATGAGAATTTCTGTCATGCGGCTGCGTGGGAATATAAAGGGGATGACACGGAGCCCGAACGCCACAAGGAACCGCTGGTTTTTGAAAATGTCGAATTAACACAAAGGAGTTACAAGTGACCAAAAGCATCAACATCACTTTAAACGTCTGGCGCCAAAAAAGCGCCAAAGTGAAAGGCGGTTTTGAAACCTATCATGCCGCCAATATTTCAACAGACATGTCCTTTTTGGAAATGATCGATGTGGTTAACGAGCAGTTGACCCTTGACGGCAGAGATCCCATTGCATTTGATCACGACTGCCGGGAGGGGATCTGCGGCACGTGTGGTGCTGTGGTCAACGGCCGGGCCCACGGCCCGGAAAAAGGGACCACACTGTGCCAGCTTCATATGAGGCATTTTTCCAGTGGTGATACCATTGTCATCGAGCCCTGGCGCGCCAAGGCATTTCCCATTTTAAAGGATCTTGCTGTGGATCGCAGCGCTTTTGATCAGATCATCGTTGCAGGGGGATATATTTCCGTAAATACCGGGGGCGCCCCGGATGCCAATACCATACCGATTTCCCAGGAAATCGCGGAAAAAGCAATGGATGCTGCTGCCTGTATCGGATGCGGCGCTTGCGTTGCTTCATGCCCCAATGCTTCGGCCATGCTTTTTACCGGGGCAAAGATTTCACAATTTGCCCTGCTTCCCCAGGGAAGACCTGAGGCCGCCCAGCGGGCCCTGGCGATGGTTCGAAAAATGGACGAACTCTGCTTCGGAAACTGTTCTAATGAAAGAGAGTGCGAAGCAGAATGCCCCAAGGAGATTTCCATCTCCAATATCGCCCGAATGAACCGGGAATTTTTCAAGGCCGGGATCGGTTCTGCGGTCATGTAATACACAACCGTTATGGATTTTAACGGAATTTGAGACCATTGGCCCGGCATTGTTTAAATTTGATTTTCATTAGATTATGACTTAAGTTTCGCATCCCGATAATGCTAAACAGCCATTGAAGATGCAGGCCGAAATACGATATTTAGGTAAAATACTCCATTGGCGCATTACCGTACGATGCCAAAGATGCCCCTTCTTATTTCTATCCATATTGAATTTTCAGTGCGATGAGAGTTACAAATGATATCACATATTAGGTTTAAAAAGAGTTTATGTTTATATGTCATGATCGCTTTGTTCGGTCTGATGTCGGTGTCTTGGGCCGCGGCACCCAAAGTGCTGAAAAACAAACAAAGCCCTACGGAGGTGAACCATCAGAAGCCATCGCCTGAGATCGATCCTGCCGACATCGAGCTTAAACTCAACGGTGTCAAAAAGAGCGTGGTTACCGCTGAAGCATCGGAAAATCAACAAACATCACAACAATTGGGAATAACCCTGCCCCAGTTACAGGAACGAACAGTAAAGCTCCGGGAATTAAACAGCGTCTATCAGCGACTCTTAACAGCCTTGAAAAAAAAGAAGATCCTGGAAAAAGAAGAAGCCCTTTTGAAAGAAAAAAAGCAGACTCAGCAGCAGGTAACCCTTTCTAAAAATCCGCCGTATTCCTTGAGTTTTTATGACACCATTCTCGATAAGTTGATTACCGACGACCATAAGAAGGAAACCGCCATTTTGGGGATCCGCCTGGCCGAGAAGGCTTTGGCGGACGCCAGAGAGAAGCTGGATGACAGCGGGCAGGATCTGAGAAAATCCAAAGAAAAGTTGGGAGAAATGGAACCCGGGGAGGTGACTGGAAAACTGAGGTGGGAACTCGATCAAGCTCGATTGACACTGGAGACTGCTCAGGCGATTTTCGATTTGCAAAGGGCAACCAGACAAAACCTTTCCATCGAAGTTCGACTTGCCGAACAAAATGAAGATGTTACACAGCAGAATCTCGTTTGGGTCAGCAAAAACTTGCATTTTTACAACGCTGACCTGGAAAAACAGATCGAGGCCATCAATCGGAACAGGGATAACCTTCAAAAGCGACAAAAGGATCAGCTCCGTGGACAGATGAAGGTGGAAACCGCCTGGCTTCAGGCCCAGGAAAGACTCGCGAATGTCAGAAAAAAGACCGATATTGCTTTGGCCAAGGCCAGATTAGAGGCTGCCGACGCCCAGCGGGAAGCCTCCCAGCAGCTCCTGGAACAGACAGAGGATATGTTGAACCTGTTAAATCAACAGGAACAGGTGTGGAGAAATCGCTACGCGCTTGTCAAAGACGGGGTAGATCAAGAAAAAATAGATGCCTGGAAAAAAGAGATTGAAGCCGGCAATGTCAAAATCGAACGAACCTTGCGGTTACAGGAAAGCTATCAAAACAGTCTCCAGCCCCAAATTACATCCCTGGAAAAACAATTGTCCGATCAAGGGTATTCAAAAGATTTACGACGCGAGTTTGAAAATAGACTGGATTCACTAAGGACGTTGGAAAAAGGTGGTGTTGAATATTTGTCGATGTTGCAAGCCACCTTACGGTTGAACCAGCGGCTTCTGGATCAGATTATCCATAAAGGCGAACATTTTGATTTGTGGAAAAAACTAACCAAGGTGACAGGCAAGGTAACGAACATCTGGGATCTGGAATTATGGGTTATTGATGAACACGGGGTGACGGTAAAGAAACTGGTCATGGCCCTGATCATCCTGATTGTCGGGTTTATATTTGTCAAAAGAATCTTTCTTTTTTGGGTTCGACGTCTTTTAGCGCGTGTCCACATGAAGGAAACCACGACGGCGGCCGTTGAGAAGATTATCAATTATATTGTTGTATTCTTGATCATTCTCTTTGCCCTTCGCGTGGTCAACATGCCTTTGACGCTGTTCACATTCTTAGGTGGTGCCGTTGCTATCGGCGTTGATTTCGGGGCCCAGAACCTGATCAATAATTTCATCAGCGGTTTCATCGTTATGGCGGAACAACCGATAAAAATCGGGGACCTGGTTGAAATCGAAGGGATGTTCGCCATGGTGGAGGAGATCGGCGCGCGCTGTACGCGAATTCGCACCGGCGGCAATGTCCAAATCTTAGTGCCCAACAGCAGTTTTTTAGAGAAAAATATCATTAACTGGACCCTTTCAGACAAAGAGGTGAGGGCGCAGGTGACCGTAGGGGTTATTTACGGGTCTCCGGTTCGTGAAGTAGAGCGCCTTATGCTTCAGGTCGCCGACGAACATACAAAGGTAAGGAAGGCTCCTAAACCTTTTGTGCTCTTTAACGATTTTGGGGACAATTCCCTGGTCTTTGATCTTTATTTCTGGATCAGCATGAACCGCATCATGGATCGGCGCATCATTGAAAGCGATATCCGTTTCCACATTGACGAGCTGTTCCGCGAGGCGGGGATCGTCATTGCCTTTCCCCAAAGGGATGTTCACCTGGACACCCAAAAACCCTTGGAGTTTCGTCTTGTAAAAGACCAAGGCGACCCCAATGCAATTGCAAAAGAGTAGATCCGGCCCGTACCTATTTATCGGCGTTGCTGGAAATTGATGTTTTCGTAAAAATTAAGGGTGCGAAACATGAGTTAGTGTCCGTCCATAAATGAGGATTTTTGTTCAAGATCCCCCGCTGGAGAGAACGGGATAAAAAGGCATGCGAAAAAAATAACCACAGGCATATAATTGATATTCCGAGGATTATTTATTGAGCATAACGCAGAGATTGGGCCAAAAGACCATTTATGGACGGACACGATTAATACACCTTCCGGGTACCATGCCGTTTTCCGATTACTTCAAGGGTGCTGTTCACCACCACAAACGCTTCCGGATCGATATTGAAGATAACATTTTTCAGCTTGGGCAGTTCGGTCAGCGTGGTAATGGTAAAAATCACTTCTTTCGGGTCTCCGGAATAAGCGCCCTGAGCTTGCAGAAAAGTGGCGCCCCGGTTGACCTTTTTAAAGATTTCTTCAGCAATTTCCTTATACTTATCCGAGATGACCATTGTGGACAACCGTTGGTTAAAGCCCGTGAGGACCGCATCGAGAGCTTTGCTGCTTGTGAATACATAGATCAGGCTGTAAAGCGCAATCTGAAGACCGAAAAAATAGGCGCCGATCATGATCACCACTGCATTTACGAATAAACTGGTCAGACCGGGCCGAAGTCCGAATTGCTTATTCGCATATGTTGCCAGAATATCAACGCCGCCCGCAGATCCTAAAGATCGGAGAACAATTCCGGCTCCCGCGCCGCAAACGACGCCGGCGAATACTGCGACCAAAATGGGGTCTTTGAGAGGAACGGGGGGTGTTTTAATGATTACGGCAGCCAGGGAGAAAAATGCCATCCCGAAAATAGTATACAGCATAAATCTTTTGCTGATGCTGAACCAGCCAATGAACATTAAAGGAATATTGAGTAAAAAATAGGTGATGCCGACATCCGCTGAAGGGAACAGATAGTGGATGATGATGGCCACACCCGACACACCGGCGCCTAAAAGCTTATTGGGAATCAAAATGCTGTTCATCCCTATTACAAAGACGATGATTCCTGCGGTGATCAAAAACAGATTGTACAAGACGGTTTTCCATGTCAAAATGACTTTATCGAGGTCAAAATGGGCGGTTTGTACTTTCGGCTGCATGGCCTTGCCTCCTCTATGGATTCGGTTGTTTACTCATTCGAGGCCGGATTTGTCATCCGGCAGATAGCCTGGATATTTCACGAAAGTGTTTCCTATTGCAAGTGTAATGTTTGGGATATATATATTGGGAACATATATTTTAGAAGGGGTTACGCAAACAATTAAATAGTGAGATGTTAATGGAGCAGGTTGGCACAATGGTTCTGGTTAAGGAATTATTTTCCTGGCGAGCTATTTTAGACATATTTCTGATAGCAGCAGGGGTGTTTTTTTTATACCGGACATTACTCCGGCTCGGCACATGGAAAATCGTGGCCGGGATTCTGGTGGCCATGGCTATTTTTTTAGTTGCAAATTTTATGGATCTTAAGGGAATCGGATGGATTTTCAGCAATATCAGCCAAGTGGCCGTAATCGCCTTAATCGTATTATTTCAGCCTGAATTGAGAAAAATTTTAGAACAGACCGCTTCGGTTAAACGATCTGAACCTCGCGACTTAGATGAAAAGCTTTCCCATTTAGTAGTGGACGCCTTAGTAAAGCTGGCTCAGCAACGTCGAGGGGCGATTGTCGTTTTTCCCGGAAAGGAGCCGATTCAAGAATGGCTTTCCGGCGGATTTGTTCTTGATGCCAAGCCCAGCCTTCCTCTCATTATGAGTATCTTTGATCCGAACTCGCCGGGCCATGATGGTGCATTAGTTATAACAAACGGAGAATTTTCACGGTTTGGCGTACGACTTCCTGTTTCACAGAGTTCAAGACTGCCGGAAGAATATGGCACCCGTCATCATGCTGCTATGGGTCTGGTTGAGAAATCAGATGCTTTGGCAATTGTCGTTTCTGAAGAACGGGGAAACCTTTCAATCTTCCGTAAAGGTCGAATGAGGCAGGTGAGTAATGGCGAAGAGATGGTGAAAACGATCATTTCACACTGGAAAGACATGGCGTCCTTTCCTGTGGTGTTCCCTAAAGGAAAAGCGCGTTGGCCGGTATTTCTTCAAATTTTTGCGAGCCTGGTGTTGGCTGCAATTTTCTGGTCAACGTTGGCTGTTTCTCAGGGAGAAATACTGGAAAAGGTCATCACCGTTCCGGTGGAATATACCGCTTCATCACCAAACCTCACTTTGGTCGGAAATAAGGCCGAGGAAGTTCGGCTGCATCTGTCAGGTCCGAAATCAGCGCTTGACACCGTTAATCCGTCTGATACAATTGTGAAAATAGATCTTTCGAAAGCCTTGCCGGGAAAGCAATCTTTTTTTATTACTCGTGAAAACATCCAATTGCCGAAAGACATACATCTATTGGATGTTATTCCCCCCAGCTTTGAACTCACACTTGCAGAAATCGTAGAAAAAG
>PKTV01000496.1 GCA_002868985.1 Desulfobacteraceae bacterium
CACCCTGCTCATGAAACGTCGGGCAGCCCGTTTTCATTCTCGTGTTCTTAGAGATCTGGACAAACTTACCCCCCTTGAAAATCAGACGCGTCGCGACAGTTGGCAAGCTGTAAAAGGCTTAGTATATGCCTATCTCGAAAAGACAGCGGGACGATTTTCTCTCGCCCAGACCAAGAAGGAATTTGGTTCTGTAAAACTTGTAAGAGACAGAGGGGCAACAGAAATCCGGGAGGCATTAAACGAACTGGCTGGCTTAAAAGATGACGGAATTTTTGTTGTGGACTCGGAAATGCCGCCGGAAGAGTCATCACCGACAAGTGCTGCCGGAGGATCTGCCACTTGAACTGTTTTTGACTGCTCGGCAATTTGTTATCATATCGCTTCTCAAAAACAGTCGTTTACCGGAGTTCTGAAAATAAACACTTAAGTTTCACACCTGATCGTTAAAAATCCTTCTTGTCCGCCTATGCCGTGTGGCGGATGAAGCAGCCATCCGAATATTTCATAAAATACCGGGTACAGGCAACACCGGCCTTACGGAATCGGTAAAAAAATCATAAAATTTTTTGCGGTAAAGCCGAATATGATCCACAATATCCTGATCGCGCGTATGATCTGGTGTGTCACTGACGAATTTGAATAGATAACACTTTTTCTGAAACGTTCTGCAGGCCTGAACCACCGAAGCGCCTTCCATATCAATCAGATCGGCATTTATGGAAATCGATTTTCGTTCTTTAGGATCAAGAACCGCCCGATCGCTGGTGGCCAGTATTGTGGTTTTAAATCCTGCCAGTAAATCCGGTTTGTGAACACAGGGTTTCCCGGTTTTCAGATCGGGCCGATCAGGTTCGACAATTTTCTGAATATGAAATATCTCTCCTAGATCATATCCGGAATGTGTGGCGCCTGCTGCGCCCAAATTACAGATGCAGGCCGGCTTAAATTTCAGACAGCTATACGCCGTCGCCATGGCGGCATTGGCTTTGCCGATACCTGAAATAATTAATAACATCCCGTCATTTTCGAACAGTCGGAAAGGAATTTTCCGGGTCTGCCGTAAGGACATCCCCAAAACAAATGGCTTTGCCTCGAGCATGGTGGCCATGACAATGGCCGTTACAATATCTGTTTCCAACGTGCCATCTCCTCAAGGGCCTGAATGGCTTCTTTCCCTTTATCCCCTAAAGATAGGGTAAAATTATTGACATACAGGTCAATGTGTCCGTCAATCACCTGATCGTCCATTTCCTGGGCATGCAGTTTCACAAATTCCCTGGATGCATCCCTATTTTTGAAAGCGTACGCCACCGAATTGCGTATAACAGATTCAATGTCCTGTTTATAATCGATAAAAGGGGGATCTTTTCTGACGGCAATACATCCCAATGGAATGGGAAGCGATGTTTCGTCTTCCCACCATTTGCCAAGATCGATGATTTCGACGCAGCCATACTCGGGATAGATGAACCGGCCTTCGTGAATGATGAGTCCGGCATCATATTTTCCGATTTGGACGCCTTCCAGAATATTGTCAAACCGGGTGACTTCGACATTGTGTATTGAAGGATTCCACAACCTCATGAGAAGATATGCCGTGGTGTATTCTCCGGGCACGGCAATTTTTGCTTTCGAAAATGAAAGATCTGCTGATCTTCCCACAAGCAGGGGCCCGCATCCAAACCCTAAGGCGGATCCTGCATCGAGGATTTCATAGGATTGTCTGAGTTTAAGATAGGCATAAAAGGAGAGCTTAGAGACATGGAATGTTTTGGAAAATGCCTTTTTATTTAATTCTTCCACATCGTGCATATGGGGAACAAAACGAAAACCTTCCGTATCAATACAATCATGAAGCATTGCGTGAAAAACAAACGTGTCGTTTGGGCATGTTGAAAAGGCGATATTAAGACGTGTCATGCATACTCCTTTATCGCCTGATAGCGAGAATCCCTTTGAACAGGAATTTTTCCGGCATTTTGAATGATATGGATAAGCTGTTTGTCGTTGGTCTTGGTTTTTATCCCGGTTGCCTTTACCACGACCTCTTCCATGAGCACCCCGCCCATATCGTTTGCCCCCATGGTCAGAGCAACCTGAGCTAGTTTCAGACCCTCCGTTAGCCATCCTGCTTGAATATGGGTGATATTGTCGAGAAAAATCCGTGCAATGGCCAGTATTTTAAGATAATCGATTCCCGTCGCCGGAAGCGTATCTTCCATGCGCGTCTTTGCCGGTGAAAAAGACCAGGGAATAAAGGCCTGCAAAATTCCGGTTTCATCCTGGATATCCCGGATGACCTTTAAATGGGCGATCTTTTCTTCATCGGTCTCTCCCATTCCATACGTCATGGTTGCCGACGACATCATGTCATTCCGATAAAGCGCACGCATGACCTCTCGCCATTCATCCACCGTGGTTTTTTTCGGGCTGACTTTGTTTCGAATCCTTTCCACCAGAAGATCGGACGCACCGGGCGTGGAATCGATACCGGCTGATTTAAGCGCTTTAACCACATCATCGATGGGCACCGAAC
The DNA here is from genome assembly GCA_002868985.1 of Desulfobacteraceae bacterium. Lineage (GTDB taxonomy): Bacteria > Desulfobacterota > Desulfobacteria > Desulfobacterales > UBA11574 > UBA11574. The sequence continues at coordinate 2,537 of PKTV01000496.1, forward strand.
TTTTCCGTGAAATATGAACAATCTCTGAAGGAGAAAAAGAGTGAAGGTAGATTTCCGGAAACCGTTTTTTTATTGATGTTACCATGTCGATATACGTGTTCAATGTATAGTCGGGATGAAGTCCGCCCTGAAGCATGACCTGGGTGCCCCCGGCAGCCATAAGTTCTTCGATCTTTAAATAAATATCGTCCATGGTCACTTCATAAGGCTCAATAAGGTTTGCACGGGCATGAAATGCGCAAAACGCACATGCCGCCTCACAGATATTGGTGAAATTGATAATCCGGTCGATAATAAACCCCACCGTTTCCCCGGGAAATGCCAATTTTCTTCGCATATCTCCGGCGTTTCCCAACTCGATAATATCCCAGGAGAAGAGTTCAAGCGCTTCTTCAGGAGTAATCCGTCCACCCTCGTATATTTTATGATAAAGATTGCTGTTTTTGTTCACATCTTCCATCGCCAAGTGGTTTCCCCATGGTTAAATAATAGGCATTATCTATCCAAATAGTTCAGCTTTGTTACTTTTTTGAGCAGACCCATTTCTCCTGCTACGGTATAGTAAAACATCAGGGCATTTTTTAATTTGTCATCAAATTTAAACTGCAAAAGATCGAAATAACTGTTGATATCGTAAATAATATCCGGATATTTTGCCCTTGCTTTTGAAACGACATATTCTTTTTCTTCTTCAAGGCAGCACAATGAATTGTGATAAGAAGAAATAACAGATTTTATCTGGGACGAATATTTTTCAACCACACTTTCTCTTACGACAAACACGGCAAATACCACGGGGAAGCCGGTTTTTCTCAGCCACAAATCTCCGAGATCATAAATATAGGGGATCGGTTCGGAAGATAGGGCCATGGCATCGTTCCCGATGACCAGAGCTGCATCCATATCTATGAGAACGGGTCTGGGTTGGGTTGGTATATAGAGCGGTTCTAAATTGTAAAAATGCTTTAGAAGAACTTTTAAAAGTACTTCAGAAGTATGTGAAGCACTGGTAATTCCAACTTTTTTTTGATTCAGATCTTCAATGGGTATTTTGCTCACCAGAATCACCGAACCGACATATCCAACCGAGCTTAAACAAAATTGCGGCAATACCATTACATCATCAGAAATTTCTGCGCAGGTTGCAGAGGAAATGGGGCTCATGTCGAGTTGTCGGACGGCCATCATTTTGTTGAGCATACAAGGATATCCCGGATAGATGGTTATCCCATTGACGGCCTGTTTTTCGAACATTCGAAAATAAAACGGATAGCAGTTGAGATAGTCAATGTAGCCCAGCTTCATATCGCTGCCTCTTTAGGATGGGGTGAAACAGTGCGGTAGCTGGCGGTTGTTCGTTCAGGGATGAGCTGAGCCTTATGAATCAGTCTTCTTAAAAACGATTCGGATCCAAAATCGGGGGTCTGTGCACCGGCGGCATGAACCACTTTTTCATTGTGATAGGTGGCGCCGATATCATCGACGCCGAACCTGAGGAGCACCTGGGCCATCTTTTCTCCAACATACATCCACAGGGCCTTTAAATGAGGTACATTGTGAAGGAAAATGCGACTTGTGGCATAGATCCTGATATCATCGTAGCCGGTTGTTGAACGTTTTACATCGATTTTCGTATTTTCTCCGTGAAACTGTAAGGGAACAAAGGTTTTAAAGCCGGCGGTTTCATCCTGAAGATCACGAATCCGCGACAGGTGATCAACAATATCCTCGGGTTTTTCGATATGATTGTACAGCATGGTTGCATTTGTTTTAAGACCCATTTTGTGGGCCGTTCGCATGACGGACAACCATTTTGTTCCGGATATTTTTTTGGGTGCGATGATATCCCGAATATGCGAAGAAAAGATTTCGGCCCCGCCGCCGGGAAGTGCTTCGACACCGGCATCCATCAGCCGCCTGAACACTTCTTCTAAAGAAACGTTGTTTATTTTGGCAAAGTAATCATATTCAACGGCAGTAAATGCAACAATGTGCATGTCCGGTTTTATCCCTTTAATGAGCCTTATCATCTTTTCGAAATAACTCAGTGTCAGTTTTGGATGGAGTCCACCCACGATATGAACTTCGTCGATCCCCACAGAAACCGCACTTTTTATCCTCTCTTCGATTTCGCCAAAAGAAAGTAAAAACGCATTTTCATCATTCTCATCACAGGAGTAGGCGCACAGCGGGCATCTCAACTCGCAGATATTGGTGTAATTCAGATTCATGTTAACGCCGTAGTATGCGATGTCGCCGTGCAATCTTGTTCTGATATGGTTGGCAATGGCCCCAAGATCCAGGATATCATCTGTTTTGATCATGCAGAGCGCATCTTCTCTGGTCACCGGAATATTACTGTATACCTTTTCAGCGATACGGCGAAGCTTTTTGTTTTGTATGTTATTCGGGAACACCATTTTATATTTTATTCTTTCCCCAGCTTTCAAACAGGTTGTGCTTTCTTCCCAAAAGGTTCAATACCTTGCCCACGACAAAGTCAATGACATCATCAAGGGATTCGGGCCGCGTGTAAAATCCCGGTACCGGCGGTACGATTTCTATTCCAGCCAGCGCTGCCTTGTGTAAATTTTCAGTGTGAATGACGCTGAGCGGTGTTTCCCTGGGAACAATAATACATCTTCGTTTTTCTTTGAGTGCCACATCACATGCTCGATTCATCAACGAATCGGCATATCCATGAACAATGGCAGACAGTGTTTTCATGGAGCAGGGAATTACGACGATGGCTTCAAATTCAGCAGATCCGCTGGCCATCGGTGCAAAAAAATCATTGTTTTTGTACTCGCTCAAAAGATCAATGTTTTTTGCAATGTCGCGCTTCTCAAGCAGCGCTTTCAAAGATGAAAAAGGCTCTTTCCCAAATAACATCTCATATTCGATGATCTGGCCGGCCGGTTGTGAAACGATGGCGGCAACCCGTTCTTTTGAATTGAGGAGTTCTTCTATTAAACGAATTCCCATAATCGGGCCGCTTGCGCCTGAAATTGCAACAACGATCATTTTATCTAAATGCTCCTGTTCACTGGTATCCAGAATAATGTTCAATCCATTAAATTTGTCATTTTGTAAGAAATCACTAAATGCGAAGATTTGATATTATTGGAGTATTGGAGTTCTGGAGTATTGAAAATTTACTTTAGCCATCACTCCATCACTCCATCACTCCAAAGTTGCCTTGAAATTGTCATTCAAAATACCAATAAATTAAGGTTAATAGGCAATAAGTCAATGTCTATTTTAGACAAGACGAACTCCTGTTATCATTTTTTGCTTAAGCTCAAAGCTCTAAATTAGAAAAAAAATCCCACCCCTACAAGATAAACACATCCGTAAATGTGCCTAAAAATAGTATCGGGGATATATACATATTGGCTTTAAAAAATTTTTTTACCGCCAGCGCAATGTTCTGACTTCGGGCCAACCGCTGCTGATATAAAAATATCATTCCAACGGAAACAACCGCAGCCCAGTAAAAGACATTCTTGTGGGTTAACAAACCCGCATATACCATGGCGCTTATGGAAACCGTATAGCAGGCGGTAGAAATGAAAAGCGCCTTTTTCTTTCCCACTCGAACCGGTATGGAATGAAGGTTTTCTTTGATATCGAATTCCATGTCCTGTATGGCATACACAATATCGAGTCCGGCGATCCAGGTCAAAATAACCAGTCCAAGCACAAAGGGAACACGCGCAAATTCTCCGGTCACGGCAAGATATCCGCCGATGGGGGCAGCGGCTTCCACCAAACCCAGATAAAAATGAGATGAAGCACTGAAGCGTTTAAAGTAGGAATAGGTAAACAGCATAAAAACCGCCGGGAACGACAGATAAAAACAGAGTCTGTTCAGCATGAATGACGCCCCGATAAGCACCAGCGAGGAAATCACTGCCGCCATCCATACTGTTTTCGGCTGAACCTCTCCTTTTGGAATCAATCGATCACTGGTGCGTGGATTTTTTGCATCTATGCCGGCATCGATGACCCGATTAAATGACATGCCGGCGGTTCTGGCAGCCGCCATTGCAATAATCACCCAGAACCAGGTCCCAATAGTTCCTCCCCCGGCAAAAAGTACCCCCAGTAAAGCAAAGGGAAGCGCAAAAAAGGTCTGTTCGATCATAACCAGTTCGGAAAATTTTTTAAATTCCATATTCTTTCCAACGGCTGTTAACTTTTTCTATGATTTCTTCAGACATGTTGATCTCGTCGGGCCATTCTCTCCCCATGCCTTCTTCACGGGTTTTCCGCGTGGCATCTATCCCCATTTTTCCGCCAAAATTGGAATAGGGTGCTGAATGGTCCAGTGCATCCAAGGGGCCTTCCGATACCAATAAATCCCTTTTTGGATCGACATTATTTAAAAGTTTCCAGACCACTGTCCGCGAATCTCGCAGATCGATGTCTTTGTCAAATACTGCAATATATTTGGTGGAAGCCATCTGTCCAAGCCCCCAGAGCGCGCTGATGACCTTCTTGGCCTGACCGGGAAATTTCTTGTCGATGGCGATCAGGGCACAGTTGTGAAATACGCCCTCCATGGGAAGTTCCATGTCCACAATTTCCGGAACAATCATTTTTATTGCCGGCAGAAAAATCCTTTCCGTAGCCTTGGCCATGTAGCAGTCCTCCATGGGGGGTTTTCCCACGATGGTTGCCGGATAGATCGCATCATTTCTGCAAGTGATGCAGGTGACATGGAATACCGGATAACGGTCCGCGGGAGAATAGAATCCGGTATGATCTCCAAAAGGTCCTTCAATACGATCCTCGTTTGGATCCACATATCCTTCAATGACAAAATCGGATTCTGCCGGAACAAAGATGTCAATGGTTTTGCCCCGGGTGATTTCTATGGATTTTGATCCGATAAAACCGGCCAGTAACAACTCGTCTATATCAGGGGGCAATGGCGCTGTTGCCGCATATGTCACCAGAGGTGATCCACCAAGGGCCACCGCCACTTCCATCCGCTTTCCCCGAGATTTGTATTTATCAAAATGGCGGTTACCGTCTTTATTGTACTGCCAGTGCATCCCGGTGGTCGCATGATCATATTTGTGCATGCGGTACATGCCCAAATTCTGAATGCCTGTATCCGGATCTTTGGTGATGACAATGGGAAGCGTGATAAATGGGCCCCCATCTTTAGGCCAGCAGGTGAGTATGGGAAGCACTTCCAAAAGGGGGCTTTTTAGGTCATAGACCTGCTGCTGGCATGGCGCCCGTTTCACTTTTTTCGGTGTAACCCCTGACAGTGCTTTGAGATCAAGGAGCATTTTAATTTTTTGGGTGAAACTGCCGGGAGGTTTCATTTTTATGAGCGATTCGATGCGTCGACCGATATCGTCAAATGAATCGCATCCCAGTGCCATTTCCATTCGTCGAAAACTGCCGAAGGCATTAATTATCAACGGAAATACAGAACCTTTGACATTTTCAAAAAGCAGTGCCGGGCCATGGGCTTTACTTACCCGATCCGCAATTTCGGTCACTTCCAGAACAGGATCCACTTCTGCAGAGATCCTTTTCAGTTCGCCCTCGGATTCAAGTTTTTTGATAAATTCTTTTGTGTTTTTTAAAGGCATGGGCAAATGATCCTAATCGAAAAATGGTATTATATTTAGGATAAAAACAAAAAATATAAATAAATGGAGGGATAGTGTCAAGGTGGAATAACTTTATGTAAGTTTATTTGATAATTGTGTTTTTATCTGATGTTGGCTGCGAAGGGTCATTACCATGTTTTATCAGGTTCAAGCAAACCCGAAATAGGGTTGTTCGGATCGGATCCTCTCCACCGTTTCCATATCCACACGAAATGGCGATTCCGGTGAAACCGGTTCAGGCAAACTATTTTGGTAAAACGGGGTGTCTTTGATGTTCAAATTATAGGAAATCACCATCAACATCTCGAGAGTCAAGACATCTTGAATATTATACGCCAGCAAAGTTTCCAAAGCCTTATCATTCCGGTTTTTTAAATAGTCATACCAAAGCAGGACTGCGAAAAATCCATCGATATCCGTTAGATCCCCCCGGTTGAATCCCAACTGGGTTTCACAAGATTTCAGGCCCCCTTTATACCCCAAACTCGCCAGAATATATCTTAAGTCAATGTGCGCTTGGTTCATCTGAATGCTAAAATACCTTTCAATAAATGGAATATCGAAACTTTTTCCGTTATAAGTTACAATGACTTTGTATTGTTTTATGTCTTCAGGAAAGTCGTTCAGATTTTGACCTTTGACATAATAAAAAATCGATTGGCCATCATAGAGTGAAATGGTGGTAATGGTTTCGTAATAACGACTCAATCCCGTGGTTTCAATGTCCAGATAGACGGTGGCATTTCGAAATTCCGGGAAAAAGCGCCAGTGATGACCTGCTGGAATCAGCTCGGCAAAGTAGTTTGGATTCAAAGACGCCATTTGATTTATCGATTTCTTTAAACATTCGGACCGAGGGTCGAGCTTTTTGGGCGATATCGGCGACATAGCGGTTTTCCGATGGTTTAAAAAAAGATCCCAGTTGTAAATTCCGGATTTCCATAATCGTTTTTCTGTTTTGATTCCGATTCCCGGGATATGGAGAAATGTGTTTTTAAGCATATACAATCATTAAGCGGATTTGTTTTGCTGATGTTAGGGTCGCG
>PKTV01000004.1 GCA_002868985.1 Desulfobacteraceae bacterium
CCGAAATCGCATCTTTAAAAGAAATTGAAGATTGTAGGGCAAACCTATTGATTTTTCAAAGATTGATTCCTGCTCTTTCTTTACGAACCCTTGCCGCGAGTTCACGCGGTTTAAAAAAAGATTATCCATGGAGCGACTATTTAGAAAAACTCCCCGACCCCTCAGTTACTTAAAACTCAAGCAAAAGATAGCTTGCCTTGTATAAACGCTTTTGTCAAATCGGGTCGTTTGAATGCCATAAACGTTCAGAACCCTTTGGGGAAAAATTTATTATGGATGGCATTGACCGCACAGTGTAAATCCTTGTTGTGCACCAAAAAGTAGAGGGCCACCGGAGAAGGTCCGAATGAAATCATCTCAACATTAACGCCGCACTCAGCAACGGCTGAAAAACATTTTGCCGCAATCCCTTTACTTTGAATGAGGCCGGCGCCAACAATACTTATCAGGGCCACATCTTCAATCTTTTCTAACCGTCGAAAAGGCTTAGGATGAATTGCTTTAATAGCGCGACAACCGGGCTCCAAATCCTTCAAAGCAAGCAGCAGACTGATGCAGGTTTGAGACGTCACTACAGATTTAATATTAATGCCGCTTTCAGCGATTTGCTTGGAAACGATAGAAAGAATGCCCAGCCGGGCACCAACCCCCGAAGCATGAACCTTAATGATACCGATATCGTCGTCATGGGCCACACTCTTTATGATATTTTTTGATTTTTGGCTTCCTGAGGCAATCAGACTCCCGGTAGCGTCCGGATTCAAAGTGTTTTTGATGGCAATCTTTATACGACTGCTTCTCAGTGGCTCCACTGTTCTCGGGTGAAGGATTTTGGCCCCAAAATAAGAAAGTTCGGCAGCTTCGTCATATGATAGTCGCGGGATAAGTTGTGCTTCTGGAACAAAATCCGGATCAGCGCTCATATAACCATCAACATCTTTCCAGACTTCCAGAATTTCCGCTTTCATCGCTGCAGCCACCACTGCCGATGAATAATCACTGCCGCCCCGACCAAATGTTGTGATGTCACCCTCTTCACTCACCCCAAAGAAGCCCGGAATAAAAAGAACAACGTTCCGTTTTATTAAAGGCTTTAGATTTTGTTGAAAATTATGGGTTGTTTTGCGCAAATTGACCGTAGCATCACCAAACTTACCGTCGGTAATCAGGCCGATGTTGTCAGGCATACGACAAGTGGCCTGAACCCCCATGGAACGAAGCACACTGGAAAGAAGCAATGCGGAAAAACGTTCACCGAAACTGCTGATAATATCCAGCATTCTCGGTGTGGTTTCTCGGGTAAAACTGAGACCATAATAAAGGCGCTCGAGTTTACTTAAAGATTTGTTTAGATCCTGCTTAAATTTTTTTTGAATGTTGTCTTTAGGCATAAGATGACGGGCGATGAGCATATGTTTGTTATTTAAACGACTCATGATATTGGGTATATTCTTGTCACTCTCAAGTGCCGCGGACATACTGTCAATGAGAAAATCAGTAACCCCGTTAAGGGCTGAAACCACAAAGATGTGACCCATGCCACGATCGACAATCAGTTCAATAATCTTCTCGATATTCTTTTTCCCTTTTAGACAGCCACCACCGATTTTGACCACTTTCATAACGTCTCTCCTAAAGTTTATTGAGCATGCGACCTAACGTAAACTTGCAAAAAGTGCAAGAATGAATAAGATAAATAAGTTGCATTAGCATGATTCTACCTTAATACATTTTCCCGGCCCAGCTACGCTGTCTTGGCGTTGCTTAAAAATAGAGATGTGAAACTTGAGTAATAAAGTTTATTATTTGTACACTTTCATGGTATAGTTTTGAAAGTAATATTATTGAGCAATTTTAGGAAACAAATGAAATTATGAATTCTATCGGAAAAATTCCTACCTTTATTGACCGGGTAATGCATCGTCTTTATAAAAAAAATCATCATGATCGATTTTTTTCAAAAGGCGTTACTGATTCTTCGATGACATCCGCCGTGCTCTTTTTGATCGGCATGAATTGTAAAGAAAAAGACTTTTCCAATGCGCCGTGTTTGATTTTGAACAAACGCTCCTTAAAGGTGAAACAACCTGGAGACTTATGCTGTCCCGGAGGAAGCATATCGTCCCGTGTTGATGCCTTTTTGTCAAAAATTTTATACTTACCGGGTTCTCCTCTCACACGTTGGCCGTATTGGCAGCTGTGGCACAAACAACGGCGTCAAGAAGCCCAAAATTTGGCCCTTTTGTTCGCCACGTGTTTACGAGAAGGCTTTGAAGAAATGCGTTTGAATCCCCTGGGAGTAAAGTTTTTAGGGCCACTTCCGCAGCAACAGCTTATCATGTTTCACAGGGTAATTTATCCAATGGTTTGCTGGATCAACCGTCAAAAGCAATTTTCCCCAAACTGGGAAGTAGAAAGGGTTGTTTACATTCCGCTCCAAAATCTATTAAACCCTTCTCATTATGCACGATATAGGTTGCAAATTGAAACATCTCGGGAAGATGGAAACAATCCGGATGTGAAAGATTATCCCTGTTTTATCCAAAAGCAAAAAGATAATAGTGACGTGCTTTGGGGTGCCACCTTTCGCATCACAATGGCTTTTCTTGAAATTGTCTTTGGATTTAGGCCGCCGGATATGGAATCGCTTCCCATTGTCTCCGGATCTTTGGATAAAAATTATCTTACCGGAAATGGGTAACTATCGTCAAACTATAACCCAAGCTGAGCGTTTCCAAATTCAGCGACGCTATTACAGTGTAGCAGGCTAGGATATTTTTTAATTGAATAAAAATACAAACATCGAACTTTAAATCGGAACTTGGTGAGGCATAGTCTCGTGAAAAAGGAGATTCTTGACCGCATAGAAATTATGAAGGGGGATATTACCACCCTTAAAACAGACGCTATTGTCAATGCAGCCAACATATCGCTCCTGGGCGGCGGTGGTGTGGATGGTGCAATCCACAGAGCTGCCGGCCCAGGGCTTTTAAATGAATGTCGTAAAATCGGCGGATGTCCCACCGGCGAAGCAAGAATAACGGGAGCCCACCATCTCCCAACAAAATATGTCATCCATACTGTAGGACCAATTTATCAGGGGACGGATGAAGATCCAAGGCTTCTTTCGAGTTGTTACTTGAACAGCCTGGAACTCGCTGTTAAAAATCGTATTACCTCCATCGCCTTTCCTGCAATAAGTTGCGGCGCTTACGGTTACCCTGTAAAAAAAGCGTGCAGAATCGCAATTGATACAACATGTTATTTTTTAAAACAAAACAGCTCTTTGCAAAAAATTGTCTTTATCCTCTTTTCTGCTAACGGCTATAATGTTTACACAGAATATCTAAAACGTTTATCGGATTGAAAATTGATATTTTAAAACGCCGTGCATTGACAAATCCCATTGTCAGCACTATTTTACTTGAAATTCTATTACAGGTCGAATACATAGATTATTTTGAAAAAAGGAGAACATAATGGTTGAAGTCACAGAGGTAGCCACAAAACAGATTGCAGAATATTTCAAAGGTAAAGAAGTTTCACCCATTCGAATTTTTTTAAATTCAGGAGGATGAGGCGGTCCATCACTTGCCATGGCTCTGGATGAGCCAAAAGACACAGACAATGTTTTCGATATAGATGGTTTTCAATATATTGTCGATAAAGATTTCATGGAAAAGGCAAAACCTATAAAGGTGGATTTTTCTGAAATGGGTTTTAAACTCGATTCTGCCATAGATTTCGGGGCAGGATGTTCAGGCTGCGGAACAACAAGTACCTGCGGTTGAGCATATAACCAATTCTATTTCAAGGGCGACACATCATGTGTGTTGCCCTTTTTTATGATTGTTCCAAGAAAATAACAGCTGAATCTAGTACGAGTCAAAAAATTATAAAGACTCTCATTAATTTTTATGCATGATTCCTGTTTTAAGTAGTGTCCATCCATAAATGAGTATTTTTGTTCAAGATCCCCCGCTAAAACCCAGCGGGATAAAAAGGCGGGGACGAGTTTTAACCCACCCCGTTAAAATACCGGGACAGGCAGGCATATGTTTAATATTCCGAGGATTATTTTTTGAGCATAACGCAGAGACTTGGCCGCCTCCGGCGGATTGAACAAAAAGACCATTTATGGATGGACACTAAGTAGCACAGGGAATGCATATGTGCTCACCGTTTTCTGTCTCGACCATTTTGGTCGACATGGTCATTTCACCGCACGTTGCACAGGCTTCTGAGCGTGCCAGCGGTGCATAGGGCGGCATAACAGAGTCAACTTCTTCTGTGGAAAAGATATCGTCAAAGGGTCTTTGGAGAAGATCATTTGATTTCAGCATCTTATGGCGCCGTTTATCTTTTTCCGTTGCAGTGCCTGAAGAAATAGCTGCATCGAGTTGAACAAATTCGTCTTTGGGTTTACCCTGATATTGATAATGTTTTTTACGTGAAAAGCGGTAAGCCTTCTTGTTTTGGCGGTTCAAGATGGTATATACATTTTTCCCGTAGTCTTTTAAGATGAGGTTGCCCTTGCCGATTGAGGTCCCTAAAAGGATTTGTAATGCGTCAACCGCACATGAATCATTTTCACTGATGGCAACGACCTCTTCATCCCTTGATCGGTTGAGTTTGAGAAGATCCATGGCTGTTTTGGCAACCATGTAACCATATATGAGACCCGGACAAAGATGACCATGAAATTCAATGCATTTTTTTAGATCTTCCGGCAGTTGAAATTCAATATTTTTGCTCTCTTTCATAGAAAAACTCCCTTTATTACCTTAAACATGGAATTGTTTAGATCATGTTCAACGGATTTATCAACTTTATATCTGAATTCTGGCTCATTTTTTCTTTTTCATTCCTTGTAGCCTTAACCGGAGCCATGTCGCCAGGCCCCCTTCTAACCTATACCATTATTAAATCTGCCAAAACAAACAGGCGCGGTTATCTGATGGGGCTTTGGATCATAACAGGACATGCAATCCTTGAAATGGGCATTATCATTCTTTTGCTTTTCGGTTTTTCTTTTGTTTTGAAAAACATTGCTGTTGTCCGCATTATTGGCGTTTCAGGAGGTCTTATTCTTATCCTTTTTGGAGCATCCATCATAAAGGATATATTAAATGGAAATATTTCTACCAACTTCTTGAATTCACATGATGAATCCAATAAAGATACGGGGTTGATTGAAAATAAAGGCATCGAAAATCCTGTCATCGGGGGTATTATGGTTTCCATGTCAAACCCTTATTGGTGGGTCTGGTGGGCCACAATAGGGTTTGCCTTTATGGTCCAGTTTGATATTTCTTTTAAAAAATGGCCAAAACTATTGGCATTTTTTTTAGGGCATGAAGCTGGAGATCTGATTTGGTATTTACTTGTTTCAACACTCGCATTCTTTGGTTTGAGGCATATGAACCGAAAAGTATATTACGGGATTTTAATGTGTTGTGCACTATTCATGGTTTTGTTCGGCATATACCTGGGTATCTCTCCTTTTCTAAAAAACAGCTTGTAATCGAAGAATTTGTTTTTGTCCTTTCTTTAAATCGATCTATTCAACCAATTCAATTACTTAAATGAAAATCCAAAGCTATCAAATTCAGAAGAACTGGGGTCAGAAGACTCATCCTCGATATCGGAGCCTTCTGAAGCATCGGCTTCAGCTTTACTTTGGCGTTCCTCTTCACGAACACGCAATTTGATGATCTCTATCTGTTGTTTCGCCAGCTTCTCACCTCCCAATTTTAAATATAATTGAATGATTCTTTGAGTATGACTGTCACTTCTTAGTTTTTCGGGTACCCGATACATCAAGCGTTTAAAAGTTCCTTGAAGCTCGTCCGGGATATTCAAGTTCTCTGTCATCGTCTCTCCTGGATACAATCTAAATAAACATTCAATTAAATGAAATCATTAAAAGTTTCTTAAACACCATGTAATCCCGCCTGTGGCAGGAGATAATGTTTATGCGTGAGCACATCGAATGTTAAGATTTCGATAAAAATCCACGCGACAAGTTTATCAGACATGACAATAATTCATGACTGGAAAATGTAAAGCGTTTTTCACATAATTTTTCAACTCTTTTATTCCAACCGCCCAACTTTTTTTTACGAAAGAATGCCAGAATCTTTATGCCTGAAAAAATATTTGGAATTGAATAAAACATAACATATGTGTTAAAGTTCAAAATTAAAGTTTCGCACCCTTAACTTTCAGCAACGCCAATACAATGTAGCAGGCTGGAAAAATTTTTTCTTGTCCGCCTCGGGCGGAAAGGTAACATCATATGAATGCGATGGGTAAATAGAAAAAATCCACATAAAGTTATATATTGAATGATAAAAAAAATTGTCCTTAATTAGATCGTATCGCAACCATGCACAAACAAGAAATGAACCCTGGAAATTTATTAGAAATATCTGGCAGTTACTGGAAAACATGTACGCTCCATGCCGCGGTTAAACTTGATATTTTTACCATCATCGGCAACCGTTGCCTGAAAAGCGATGATATATCGGATATGCTGCATGGTAACCAAAGAAGCGTTGAGATGCTTCTGAATGCCCTCTCAGCCATGGAGTTACTGGAAAAAAAAGAAAACACCTATTCAAACACGCCCTTAAGCCTGGCGTTTCTTGACAGGAACTCTTCCCGGTATATCGGTCATATCATCATGCATCATTATCATCTGGTGGATTCCTGGAACAGGCTGGATGTCGCTGTTCGGACAGGCCAACCCGTGAGAGGAGAAGTCTCGCATACAGACGAAGAAAGAAGGGAAAGCTTTCTCATGGGAATGTTTAATCTTGCGATGAATCTGGCACCGGTTCTGGTCCCGAAAATAGATCTTTCCAATCGGCATCATCTGCTTGATTTGGGGGGTGGCCCCGGAACTTATGCAATTCATTTCTGTTTGAACAATCCCCAGCTTAAAGCCACTGTTTATGATCTCCCAACGACACGACCCTTTGCTGAAAAGACCATTGCCAAATTTAATTTGCAGGATCGAATCGATTTCAAGGATGTCGACTATCTCGAAGAAGATATTAAAGGGGTCTTTGATGTGGCCTGGCTGTCACATATTCTCCATGGAGAAGATTTCGAATACGGCCGTAAAATCGTTCAAAAGGCCGTTTCCACTCTTGAACCCGGCGGCTTGATCCTCATTCATGAGTTTATTTTAAACAATACCATGGACGGTCCGCTTTTCCCGGCACTGTTTTCTTTGAACATGCTTTTGGGTACACCCGGCGGACAGGCCTATTCTGAAGAACAACTCATCACCATGCTCACCAGTGCAGGCGTCAGGGATTTTCAACGCATTTATTTCGACTCTCCTAATGATTCTGGAATATTAACAGGTATTGTCGGATAAAAATGCCAGTACGATGAATACGTAAAGATTTGAATTCATCAAGCATTATGATTTTGCCTTCTAACCGGTCGAAGATCCCGCTTGCAGGGCGGTGAGGTTTATCCGCCTCTGGAGGGCGGACAAGAACAATTTTATTTCGGCCTGCTTTATTATTGGTTTTTTAACAATATTCGGAGTACGTGTTAACGGGGTTTGCTTCTTCGCGTAACGATATTGCCAAAATGACTTCCTCATTTCAATGACTTAGTGTCCATCCATAAATGAGGCCTTTTGTTCAAAATCGAGGCATGCGAAAAAAATAACCACCCCGTTAAAATACCGGGACAGGCAGGCATATGCTTGATATTCATAGGCTTATTTTTTGAGCATAACGCAGAAGCCGGGCAAAAAGACCATTTATGGATGGACATTACTTAGCAGTGGGGGAGACCTTGGCTCCCGCATGCTTTGCGCGGTTTATTTATGCGAAGTTGTTTGCTCAGTATGTGAAACCGCCTTTTTCTGTTCAGTATGTGAAACCACCTCTTTCTTTGCGGTAGGCGAAGCTACTGTTTTCTGTGCGGCATATAAATCTTCTTTTTTGCTGATCTTCCATTTTTTGCCTCGTTTGACCAAAAAGAGCTGGCCGTCAAAATCGATCGTACCCGATACCCTTACAGTGGCCCTTTTGCCTTCTTTTTTCGTGACAGTATATTTTAATCTCGATGTATCAATTTTAAAATCGTTATCGAATGCACACTGTTTTTTTAAATAATCCTTGGCCACATCTTCAACGCTGGCTTTTCCGCATGCAAAAAGCATTAGAACAGATAGAATAATTCCAAGATAGACGATTTTTTTCATTTTACACCTCATCAGTTTTTTAATTGTTGAAAAAAAATTTGGATTGTTAAATAGATTATATATACGGGTGTGGACAGATATCACCTCCATTTAAAACGGTCAAGACCATTTAAATAAAGATAAATGGATGTGATCAAGAACAAAGACTTAACGGCTTAATGATGTCAATAACCAAATCTGAAACAGGAGGAATTTTATGGAAAATCCCATTGAGAACTATTGGAAAACAAGGTTGGCGGAACTTAAAGAAACCCTGACCGAAAATAATTTTGAAGTCTTTGTCGCGGAAAACACCGATGAAGCCAAATCGATTGTGCTTGAAAAAATAATCCCCGAGATTGCACCCAAAAGTGTCTCTTGGGGCGGATCTTTAACCTTTGTTGCCACCGGACTTTATGATGTTCTCAAAAACAACAACGATCTTAGCATACTGGATACCTATGACAAAACCCTGTCTCCTGACGAAAGTCTGGAGCGGCGTCGGCAGTCTTTGTTGGTCGACCTTTTTATTACCGGAACCAACGCAGTGACCGAAACCGGGCAGCTTGTCAATCTGGATATGATTGGCAACCGGATCGGTGCACTCACTTTTGGACCCAAAACTGTCGTTATTCTTGTCGGTCGCAATAAGATTGTTCCGGATCTGGATGAAGCCATGTTTCGTATTAAAAATTATGCGGCACCGGTCAACACCATGCGACTTGGCAAAAAAACACCCTGTGCCAAAACATCCTTTTGTGCGGATTGTAAAAGCCCGGATCGTATATGCAACACCTGGACAATTACAGAGAAGTCATTTCCCAAAAAAAGGGTGAAAGTCATCCTGATTAATAAGGATCTGGGGTTTTAGGGTCGCGGCAAGAAATAATTCCACAAGATTGCGCCGGATTTTGGTTTGTCTACAAGGCACATCCGCCGGTGCATATCAGGATATGTGCCGGTGGA
>PKTV01000425.1 GCA_002868985.1 Desulfobacteraceae bacterium
AGAGGAGTTGGAAATTCTATTTATTCGAATTTTTGGGTGTAGTTATCTTAAATTTAACAAATTAGTACTGTGCGTGGTTAATCAGGGCTTCCAGATAGCGTGATTTTACCTGCTGGCTGGCAAGGGCCTGCTTGAATGGCGGAAGTTTCAAAATGACACCCAGAACTCCAGCCAAGGCTCGATGACTCCATAGTACCTGATTATCAAAAATCAAGTTTTGTAAGTTACCGCGTTCGATGGCCATCACAACAGCCCTGTGGGTTGTATTCAGTGGCGTAATCACTCTTTTTGGGCGAGATTTCAGACTAATATTGTCGTTCATGCAGGCTCTAATGCAAAGACCACATCCCAAACAGAGGTCTTCGCTCAGTCTTGATTGTTTCATTTTTGGTTTATCAGGATCATTAGAGGAGACTAATGTCATTGCCTCCACTGGGCAGGTAATCACGCACTTTCCACATCCGATGCAATTTTTTTGTTGATTTCAGGGATAAAATTGGTTGTATGGATAGGATTGAAAATCGCAAATCGACGGGCGGCGATCATAGCTTCGCAACAACACCCACAGCAGTTACATATAAAATTTACTTTCTCTTTAACATTTTCACCGAACTGGACCAGATTGTGTTCATAAGCCAACTGTAAAATATCAAGACCTTCAGCAACATCCACCCGGCGAGCGAAACCATGTTTAATCAGCGACGATGCCGTAGTATTAAACGTCATGCATATTTCCATCGGGGCATCACAGGCTCTATCCATATGGTGCATTTTGTGACGGCAATAACACATGCCAATCGCTCTATGAGAAGCACCTTTTATGACCTTGGTAGCGCGTTCATAATCCAATACGTGCAGTGCGTTTTCATTGGATAAAACCGGTTCGTGGACAAAGGTGCGACCCAGATGAGTTTCGCCGCGAGTAAACAGATTGCGGATAAAATCCTCTTCCACGTTCAAATACTGATAAAACAACTCGCTCAATAACTTCTGATCAATATCATCCCGCACACGCATCAAGGAAAATTCAAAAAAGCCCGCCATGGGGGGAGGAAGGGTGTATACGGACTCCCCATTTTGGTCTAAATCAACCAGTATAGCTCGACCAGCCAGTTCATTCAGTACCTTTTGAGCACTAGCTAAGTCCATTTGCCAGACGCGGCTTGCTTTTTTTGCCGTAAAGGGCTTGATAGGCAAAAGTGAAACCAATGCAGCCTCTTTCTCTCTGAAAAGCATTTTCAAAATTTTGAATAAAAGCTCCGAAGGGTGAGCACCCTCTGGATAACGATTTAATCTATCCACCAGGCGGGAATAACCGGATTTGATTGTGTTGTGTGCCATAATAAAATAACGGTCTTTATAGCATATAAGGAATGCGTTTCCACCTAATATTAATGGCGTCGCGTAGTGCGAGATTAGGTGCCTGCACCTTCAATTGATGTAAAGTGAAGACTTCTCACTGAGATCATAAAAAGTACAGATTTCTTGCCAAAACCACAGGTTCAAGCATCTCAACTTCCAGTACATATATCGTATTTCTTACAAAATTGCAAAAAAGGCAAATTCCCGAAAATGGATTTGCCCTATTTAAGAATAGTATAAAAATCCCGGCAGGTAAGATCGCTCATTTTTTCTTTATATTTTCACTGAGCCTGACAATCTTTTCGATGATGTTCTCTAAATCGACAGTCAGAAGTTTCCGATCCTTGACGAGGATGCACCCGTCAACAATGACATCCCAAACATCCGCTCCTTGTGCGGCATAGACCATATGGAACACCGGATTAAAGAATTGAGGTTCACCTTGAATTGTAAATATATGCAGTAAGTTTTATTCTAATTCAAAATTCAAGGCTTAACCTTTTACATTCTTCAAATTCAACCTGAAGGCAGCTTGTTTTATAAGTGGTCATACCGACATGAGAAAATCAGTAACATCTTGCCGATAAATCGGCCATCGTCGCAATAAATGGTAATAAATTGCCATTTATATCATTGTACTTGACTTGTCATTTAATTGGCAATATATTGCTTTTTAACACTGCGAATGGAGGTTAATCAGCAAAAAATGTCTTATAACATCGAATTCTCAGTAGCAACGAGTGAACAGATCGAAGCTGCCCTCTGCAAGCGCTTGGAAAGCATAAGGCTATCCCGTAACATAACACAAGCTCAACTTGCTAAGGAAGCCGGCGTCTCGCCAAGAACCATCGGTCGGCTTGAAAAAGGCCAAGGGGTTTCCATGGATACATTCATTCGGATTATGATGGCGCTTCGCATACAACAAAACCTTGAAGCCCTACTGCCGGATCCGACTGTGAGACCAATCGAACGGGTAGGCATGGGCGCAGGAGAGCGCAAGCGCGCACGTCCCACCAAATCTATTGATGAACGCCCAACTTGGTCTTGGGGTGACGGCGAGGACGATAATGAATAATGATGCACGTATCATTCTCTGGGGAAGTGAAATCGGTGCTGTTACTTGGCTTGAAGACAGGGAGATTGGGGTCTTCCAATATGCGCCTGACTTCCTGCATAGCGGTATTCAGTTAGCGCCGCTCATGATGCCGCTTAACGAGTTTCCCTATGAGTTCCCGGCGCTTGCACGGAACACCTTCAAAGGGTTGCCGGGATTGGTTGCAGACTCACTTCCAGACAGATGGGGTAATGAGATCATTGACGCTTGGCTTGCTTCACAGGGACGGATCGCGGCGAGTTTCCATCCAGTGGAACGCCTTTGCTATGTCGGCAGTCGCGGCATGGGGGCTCTCGAGTTTCAGCCAGCCACACTCGGGCCGCCATCCAGCGAGCGTGCAGTTGAGGTTGCAAGTCTCGTCGACCTTGCAAACCAGATTCTTGACGAACGTACCAGAATCGGCGGTGTCTTCTCCGGAGACGACGACCGAGAAGTAATCAATGATATTCTCCGAGTCGGGACTTCAGCTGGAGGAGCCCGGGCTAAGGCGATTCTCGCTTGGAATAAAGAAACTGACGAATTCCGGTCAGGCCAAGTCGAGGCTGGAGCGGGTTTTGAGTATTGGCTAATGAAATTTGATGGAATCACCAGCAGTAGCGATACAGAAGTCGCCACCCCGAAGGGCTACGGTAAGATCGAGTATGCTTATCACCTAATGGCCGTCGAGGCCGACATCGAGATGACGGCGTGCCGCCTTCATTACGAAGGTGGCCGTAGCCACTTTATGACGAAGAGATTTGATAGGACTGCGAACGGAGGGAAATTGCATATGCAGTCCTTGGGGGCTATTGCTCACTATGACTACAGGCAACCTGCGAGCTATTCGTACGAGCAGGCGATCCAAATTATTCGGAGGATGAGACTCCCTCGAAAGGATATGGATCAGCAAGTGCTGCGCGCCATTTTCAATGTAGTCGGTCGCAATTGTGATGATCACGTCAAGAACATAGCCTTCATCATGAATCGACGGGGTGAATGGCGCCTATCACCTGCGTTCGATATCTCCTACGCGTGGAACCCCAGAGGTGAATGGACGAGTCGACACCAGATGAGCGTGAACGGTAAGAGAGATGGGTTTGAGCGTAAAGACTTGGTCGCCCTTGCCAAGGCGGCTGACATAAAGAGGGCACGCGCAGAACAGATGATTCAACGCGTCATTGAAGTCGTGCGCCGTTGGCCCGACTTCGCCAGAGAAGCCGGAGTTAACGATGAACAGCTTAAGAAAATACAAGCCGGTCACCGCACAAGCCTATAAGGGAAGGCGTCAAGCCTACTATTGCCCCATGCAGGATAATAATAGAAATACAAAATACAAAACTGCACCAATAAGGGTCAAAGGCAGACTTGAGCCGGTCGATTTCCGGTAGTGAAACATACTGGGCTGCAAGCCGCCTGTGATATTGTGCATAAATTGTCAATTGGAATTACATATTATGAAAATATTGAGTTCAGAACGATTATCAATATTCCCAGCCTAAAGCTGCTGTCTCCTGTTTCTCCCCAGTTTTAAAACTTTAAATTTAAAACCATCATGTTTAATGTTTCTTTATGGTCTCACTAATCTTGACAACCTTTTTGATGATGTCTTCTAAATCGACAGCGAGAAGTTTCCGATCTTTGACGATGATGCGACCGTCGACAACAACATCTTGAACATCCGCCCCTTGTGCGGCATAGACGATATGGGATACTGGATTGTAAATCGGTACGAGATGAGGTTTATGGGTGTCGATGATAATGACATCCGCCTTTTTCCCGATTTCAAGTGAACCGGTGATATCTTGAAGTCCCAGGGATCTCGCCCCTTCAATGGTGGCCATTTTCAAAACGGTAACGGCATCCATCACCGTGGGATCCATGGCGTTGACCTTGTGGAGTTTGGCCGCCGTATCCATCTCTGAAAATAGATCCAGATTGTTATTACTGGCACACCCGTCAGTACCCAGGCCCACCGTTACACCGGCTTTCAAAAGCGCCGGAACCGGTGCAATCCCCGATGCAAGCTTCATGTTACTTTCAGGGTTGTGGGAAACGCTTGCTCTGCGTTTGGCAATAATTTCGATATCATCATCATCCAGCCAGACGGCGTGAATCAAGAGCGTGTTTTGATCGATAATGCCGATCTTATCCAGGTATTTTACAGGTGTTGTGTGATGTTTTGTTTGAATGGATACATATTCGTCCTTGGTTTCGGCGGCGTGAATCTGGAAAAGCACGCCTTTAGCGTCAGCGGCATCCTTGGCTTTTTTTAATGTCGCTTCGGAACAGGTATAGGGCGAGTGACAAAATATCGAAGGTGTAATCAGAGGGGATATATTTCCCCAATTTTGTATAAATTTTATAGCGTTGTTGACGTTGTCCTCTGGCTTCGGTACCCCCGGTGCCGGAAAATCGATAACCCCCTGACCCAATATCGCCCGCATCCCGATTTCATTCATTGCTGCTGCAACATTGTCTTCATAAAAATATCCGTCACAGCAGGTCGTTGTTCCCGATAGTAGCATTTCTGCACCCGAAAGTAGTGCTCCGAGTCTTACGGATTCGGGGTGTATATGGTTAGCTTCGGCGGGAAAGATATATTCATTTAGCCATACGGAAAGGGTAAGGTCATCTGCTAAGCCTCTGAACAATGCCATGGGAAGGTGGGTATGGGTATTGACAAGGCCCGGCATAATGATGCCGCCACGGGCATCGATGATCTTTTCCCCTTCAGGAAGCGGCGCATCGCTTTTAAGTGGTTCAATTTTAGCCAGTTTATCGTTTTTTATGCAAAGAACACCGTTATTGATAATATCAAAATCAGAATTCATTGTGATAATGGTGCCGTTGTGTATGACAATGCTATGTTTCAATATCCTGAAACCTCTTTAGCTTATTGAAAATATAGATGATACTTAGAAATTTGAACACTTGCCTCGAAAATGGAACAATGGAATATTGGAATGATGGGTTAATCCCATAAAACATATTTATTTTTCAATGCGATACAAAAAAAGACCCACTATTCTCCTATTCCATTATTCCAACATTCCAATTGGGGCGAAGTCCCTGTGTACTATACCGATCAAATTCTATCCACTACATTCTTTATGATCGCTTCAAGTCTTGGAGCAGCTTTATCAGCAACAGCGATAACTTCTTCAACGGTTGTCGGCGTCGGATTGTCCGGATCATTGATGTTGGTGATGGTTGACAGGCCGAGTACTTTTATCCCTGCATGGACTGCAGCGATAACTTCCTGTACGGTTGAAAAACCCACGGCATCAGCACCAATGGTCCTTAAAAAGCGAACTTCGGCCCGGGTTTCAAGAGACGGGCCTTTAAGACCGACATAAATCCCTTTGTGCAATTGGATGCCCTCATCTCTTCCGGCGGTTTCGGCAAATTCGACCAGCTCTTGATCATACGCTTGGATCATATCCGGGAAACGGATTCCCCAACTTTCTTCATTGGGTCCGATCAAAGGGTTTGAACCGGTCAAATTGATATGATCAACAATGATCATGATGTCGCCGGCAGTAAACTTAGGATTCAAACCGCCGGCAGCATTTGAAAGGATCAGCACCTTAACGCCGAGCTCTTGCATCACCCGTATGGGAAAGGTCACCTCTAGTGGCGAATACCCCTCATAAAGGTGAAACCGTCCCTGCATGGCCATGATTTGTTCTCCAAACATGTCTCCGAAAAGAAGCCGACCATAATGACTTTCAACCGTTGATGTTGGAAAATGCGGTATATCTTCGTATTCAAAGGATACAGATATATCCAAGAACTCGGTGCTCGCTCCGAGACCGGTTCCGGCCATCAGTCCGATTTTGGGTGATTTTTTGATATAAGATTTTAGAAATCGAGCAGTTTCAACGGCTTTGTCTTTATCGTTCTTCATAGTTAGTTTCCAGTCTATTAGTCCTTGAAAACCTGGTCATCTATGCTATGTCAGAGTTTTCCGGCTCTGCCTAAAGAATCGCTGCAAGAGTTTGAAGTGAACTAAAGTTTAAAGTGAGCTAAAGTTAAGGAAATCTGTCAATTATAAAAAACCGGCGGCTTCCGGCTCGTAGAGTCTACAGCTCGGAGAGAGCGAAGCGACACCATAACTTCCCCGCTTAATACGGGATAAATAGTCACTTTAGATCACTTTAGACACTTTTAACTTGTACGGCTTTACGTAAAACAGCCCCTTTCAGGGGTTATATCAAAGCCTCCGACTCGTGCAAAATTCAAGGTTATTTATAAGGGTTATATGTTTGGTATTTTTAACATCGTTTACATTTTACCTTTAGAGAGTCTTTGCGGGCATGATAATCCAACATCTCGCTGACGTCAAGAAGACGAAAAAGAGGTTAGGGCAAGCATATTTGATTCTCAATACACAGAGACACGCCCTCGCTCCGCTGAACCAAAATCAAACGCGTTTGACCTGAAAAAGCGGGTTTTATATGTTGACATGATTTTTCATAGCATATAAATATATAAGTTTATTTTAAATGCGATGATTGCCATGTAACGTAATATTATTTCTAAACTGAGTGTTTCAAATTTTAAAAATAAAAATCAAGATACTTCATTAAAAACAAAAGATATTTTATCCTCTTTTAAAATTTGAAACGCTCAGTTTAGGTTATTACCAGGAGAATTAAACCATGTCCAAAGATATCATCGGATCGGTGCTGGTTGTGGGCGGTGGAATTGCCGGGATGCAATCTGCTCTGGATTTGGCTGATTCGGGATTTTATGTTCATCTCGTTGAAAAGTCGCCGGCTATCGGCGGCATCATGTCACAACTGGACAAGACCTTTCCGACCAATGATTGTGCCATGTGAATTATCTCACCGAAACTGGTCGAGGTCGGCCGGCACATCAATATAGAGCTTCACACCATATCTGAAATTAACGAGATAACCGGTGAAGCCGGCAATTTTAAGGTGACGCTGAACAAGGGCGCACGATATATCGATATGGATAAATGTACCGCATGCGGGGACTGCACCCAAGTGTGTCCGGTGAGCCTTGAAAGTCTTTACGAAGAGTGTCTCGTTGACAGGAAAGCGGTTTACAAGCCTTATGCACAGGCCGTACCCGGCGCATATTCCATAGACAAAAGAGATCAATCGCCCTGCACCAATGCCTGCCCCAACGCTGTCAATGCCCACGGCTATGTGGCCATGATCGCCCAGGGCAAATATCAGGAGGCCCTGGAGGTCATCACCCGGACGCTGCCCCTTCCCGGCGTGCTGGGTCGGATTTGCCCCCACCCGTGTGAAACCGCATGTCGAAGGGATGAAGTGGATGAACCGATTTCCATCTGCACCCTGAAACGTTTTGTGGCAGATCAGGTTGATATCGATGATTTGCCCCAAGTTGATATTCCGACCAGGGGTGAAAGAATCGCTGTTATCGGCGCAGGGCCTGCCGGCCTCACGGTTGCCTATTTTCTGGCCAAAGACGGTTTCAAAGTGACCATTTTTGAGGCCCTTCCTGTGGCCGGCGGCATGCTCAGGGTGGGCATCCCCGATTACCGGCTTCCGCCGGATGTGCTTGAAAAAGAAATTAAGTGGATCACCCGGCTGGGCGTCGAGATTAAATATAACACCGCGCTGGGTCGGGACATCACCGTTGACGGCCTGATGGATGACGGCTACAAGGCCGTGTACCTGGCTATCGGATGTCATGCCAACATGAAACTGAATATTCCCAACGAAGATACAGATGGCGTGGTTCCAGGGGTTAAATTTTTAAGGGATGTTTCTTTGGGAGACCTCAAGGCCCTCAAAGGCAATGTGGTTATCGTGGGCGGAGGTGATGTGGCCATCGATGCGGCAAGATCCGCGCTGCGTCTTGGGGCAGACAAGGTCAGCATCCTTTACCGGCGGACGCATGCAGAGATGCCGGCCCGGGAGGAGGAAATTGAAGATGCCCTTGAAGAAGGGGTTGATATTCAGTTCCTCATGGCACCTGTTGAAGTGGTGGAACGCGACGGAAAAGTCGTGGGTCTCAAATGCATTAAAATGAAACTGGGTGAGCCTGACAAAAGCGGCCGACGCCGACCCGTTCCTGTTGAAGGGAGTGAATTTGTTGTTGACACTAACGTCATCATACCGGCCATCGGCCAGAAAACCGATACCGCTTTTCTAAAAGATACCACAGACATTGAATTAGACCGCTGGAACAACTTCAAAGTCGATCCCATCAGCTTTCAGACCAGCAAAAAAGGGGTGTTTGCCGGTGGTGACGCCCAAACCGGTGCATGGATTGCCATTGGTGCCGTAGCAGCCGGACGAGAGGCTGCCATTTCTATATCCAGATATCTGAATGGAGAGGATTTAACAAAAGGACGAGAGCCCATTGAAACGCCTCAGAAAAACTTTTATCCCATCAAAAAAAATATCCAAGAGGTCAAACGGGCGAAGATGACCAGAATTTCCATGAAAGAACGGAAGACGGGTTTCGCAGAGGTGGAACAGGGCCTCAGTGAGGCAGCAGCGGTTGCCGATGCTAGCAAATGCCTCAACTGTATGGTATGCTGCGAGTGTTTGGAATGTGTAAAGGTCTGCAAAGCCGAAGCCGTTACCCTTGAAACCCATTCCCAGAAGAATGAAACCGTCCAGGTTGGTCTCGGCTCGATCATATTGACGCTGGGAGCGGACGTGTATGATCCTGGATTGCACGACACGTACAATTACGCGCAG
>PKTV01000320.1 GCA_002868985.1 Desulfobacteraceae bacterium
ATTGAATAATTAAGGATATTATGGGTATCAAAAAACACAAGGCCGGCGCGCCGAGAAAAGTTAACATCGGAGTTGTTGCCGTTTCAAGCACTCGCTCGCTGGCGGATGATAAAAGTGGTCGGTGGATCAGCAAAAGAGCTAAGAAGGAGGGGCATGACGTTGTCGTGCATCAGGTTGTTCCTGATGATGCAGAGGCCATCGCCGAAATAATACATAAGATTATCAACGATGGTGATGCCCAGGTTGTCCTGCTGACCGGCGGTACCGGCATCAGCAGCAAAGATGTAACCATTGAAGCCGTCCGTCCGCTTTTGACAAAAGAGCTTACGGCTTTTGGTCCCCTTTTTGCCCAGCTAAGTTTTGAACAGATTGATTCCGCCGCTCTTTTATCCCGTGCAACGGCCGGTCTGATTGGAGAAACCATTCTTTTTTGCATCCCCGGCAGTCTCAAGGCCTGTAAACTTGCCTGCAAAGCCCTAATTTTTCCTGAGCTTGGGCATCTGGTTAAGCATGTTCAAGAAAACTAAATTGACGGTTTCGTAAAAAGGCCAACTTCTGCGTTGTGCTGCATTTCGCAATCATTCAACGTACGATAAGTGCTCGTCATTATTACAAAATTTGCACGCCTTTTTATCCCGATGTTTTATGCGGGGGAATTTGAACTTTTTACGAAACCGTCAAAATCAGCACTCCTCGCTTAGTGACCATATAATATATCTTTTATCGTAATAGTCTGGTCCTTTGAACAAATCGACTTTAAAGGAGCTTCAGGTGTGATTAAATTTTTGACTGGAAGCTGTCTGAGTGGATTAGGGATCGTTTTGAAAGAACCATAGGAGGTTTAAATTTATTGATGAAATCTACTATTAAAGCAGAGATCTTTATTAATAGCCCGGACAGGTTCTTTTATTACGAGACCTTATCCACGAGTTCTTTCAGCAAAAATTTAATCACACCTGAAGCGGAAATGTTTAAAAAGCTAAATGGTTACCTTTTTTCAATGATGTCCAAAAAGGCGCATCCATTTTTGAAAACGGATTACTTTGTCAGGGCCATACCTTCGAAGCATATTTAGGATATCTTCCACTGATTTTTCACAGCGATCCATTTCGCCGTTTTTGGAAAAAAATTTGTCGGCAAAACAGATGATCTGTTCTTCAATGGATATTGGAATCATGTCCCGTTGGGGCAATGGAAGATTGTTGAGTTTTATTTCTTCAGCGGTGATTCCGATACCCACATGACGTTCGCATACAAGAGCATGTTGCGACAACCCTTTCTTTTCCAGAATTTCTCTTCCCAGGTAGCCATGACAGACGTATGGATGTTTTCCTGAACATCCAAGTTCAGGGGTGTTGGTTTCAAAGATACCGACATCATGCAGCATGGCGGCTTCATTTATAAAATTAAGATTCGGTTTAAGATGGGGGACCCTTTTGGCAACATCAATGGCTTTATTTGCCACCTGTTGCCCATGTTTTACAAGAATTTGAAAGGATTCGGAGCCGGGTTTATAGAATTCGGCTATAATTTCAAGTGGGTTCATAAGTTAAATTTAAGATTTGTCTGATAGCAGTACCCCTTCAATAAACGGATCCAAATCGCCGTCAAGAACACTGTTGATATTGCCCACTTCCATATTGATGCGGTGATCTTTAACCATTTGATAAGGGTGCATGACATAAGATCGGATTTGACTTCCCCAGGCGATTTCATCCTTGCTAGCATGCATTTCCTGGTGCTTTTCATCCTGTTTCTGTTTTTCAAGCTGATGCAGCCTGGCTTTTAAGACTTTCATGGCCAAGTCTTTATTTCTATGCTGCGATTTTTCTTGTTGACACTGAACAGCAATTCCACTGGGAAGATGCGTGATGCGGACGGCGCTGCTTGTTTTGTTGACATGCTGTCCGCCGGCACCGCTGGCCCTATAAACATCAATACGCAGGTCCTTATCCTCGACGTTGACCACGATTTCATTGTCCAGTTCAGGGTAAACAAATACAGAGGCAAAGGAGGTATGCCTTTTACCGCTGGCGTTAAACGGAGAAATTCTGACAAGACGATGCACACCGGTTTCCGTCTTTAAGTACCCGTAAGCATAATTCCCGGACGCAGTAAATGTAACGCTTTTTATCCCTGCTTCATCACCAGGCTGAAAATCGACGATATTGACTTTAAATCCTCTTCGATCAACCCATCGCATATACATTCTAAAAAGCATTTCAGCCCAGTCTTGAGCTTCGGTTCCTCCAGCTCCCGCGTTTATGGATACGATGGAGTTGTTCGGGTCGTCTTCTCCATCCAGTGTAAGATCGATTGAAAATTTTTTTATCCTTTTATCCAGCTTTCTCATCTGACGAAAGGTTTCATCAATCGTATCTGTGTCCGATTCCTCAACGCCGAGTTCAAACAGTATTTCGTTTTCTTCCAGATCTTTGTTAAGATCATTAAACCTGCTGATGACATTCGAAATCACTGTTCGCTCTTTTAATATTGTTTTGCCGGATTCGGGGTTGTCCCAGAAGTTTTTTTCGGCAATCTTCGCTTCGATTTCCTTAAGTCGTTTTTCCTTTGTGGGCAGGTCAAAGATAGTCCTTGATCTGTTCTAATTTTACAAATAACGTTTTTATATTTTCTTTAATTTCAATGGTCATATGTTGTCTCCTTCTTTAGCAGATGTTTTGTTAACATCATTGGTTACGATTTAATGATCCGACCTTATAAAATTATTATAATACGATTTTTGATATGTTTCAATACTCCCTTCAATTAATATTAAAAGATAATTTGCGAAACCTGAGTAGCCGAAGCAAAATAAAAAACACAGACAACCCTAAACATGCCATTGCAAACACATCTCCAAACCTTGAATACAGGGTTTCAACCTGAAGGATGGGAACTTTTTGGGTGATCACGGCATCTTTGAAAATCTGCGTGGTTTCAATGACACTGCCGGAAGGCTCTATAAATCCGCTTATTCCGGTATTTGCAGCCCGGATAATGGATCTCCGGTTTTCAACGGCCCTGAAAACAGACATGGAAAAATGCTGATATGGTGCACTGGATCTCCCGTACCATGCATCATTGGTGACATTGACCAGCAGTGATGCATGGTTTTGAACCAGGGCCCTGGAAAGGGCCGGAAAAATAATTTCATAACAGATCAGTATTCCGATACTGGATTTTTGCCACTTTATGGTTCGCCCCTTATCACCGGTGTCGAAATCTCCCACACCTTCCACCATTTTGTTCACAAACGGGAGCCATTTTTTCATGGGAACGTATTCTCCAAAAGGTACAAGATGGGTCTTGTCATACCTGCCGTTGACATTTCCTGCAGCGTCGACCAAAAAGGCACTGTTATAGTACTCGATCTTGTTGTTTTTCAGTGTGAAAGCAGGGCTGCCGATTAAAAAATCCGTTCCGATCTCATGAATTCCCGTAAGAACCAGTTTAGACAGTTCAGCGTCATGCATGAAGTAAAAAGGTGTTGCCGTTTCCGGCCAAACGACAAGATCCGGTTGAAGGTCTTTTGAAAGAGATGAAAGATGAATATATTTCATTGTTGACGACTTTTGAAAAGCAGGGTCCCATTTTTTTGCCTGGTCAATATTACCTTGGACAATGGTAACTTTAGACGACGGAGACATTGCAACCAGTTTATGAATATTATTTATTCTCCATTTCCCATAAATGAATACAGCGCCAAGAATCACAACAAGAGCAGTCATCGCTCCGACAGCCAGTTTTGTCTGAACCCTTTTTCCTTGCCAGTTTTTGTCCATCAGACAAAGATAAATCAAAAAAGCCACTGCATTACTTAAGACAATAGCAAAAGAAACCCCGTATACACCGAATAAATCTGAAATTTGTATGATATGCAGCATGTTGAACTGTGTATATCCCATGAGTTCCCATGGGAAACCCGTGAAAAGAAATGAACGGACATATTCTAATGAAACCCATATCAATGGTGGTATAAATAAAAGAGAAAGCGGGCTTGAGCACAGGCGGGTGACCGCCATTGAGAATAACGCGATGTAAAACGCCAAATAGAATGACAAAAGAAAAAGGACGGGTATACTGACGTAAAAGGGAAGATGACCATATGCTGACATGGTATGTGCCAGCCAGTAAACCAGCGATAAGTAGTGGACAAGGCCAGTAAAAAGACCCAGATAAAAACCATTTTTAAGGGAAAGGTTTCTTAATGCGACAAACAAGGGAATGAAAGCGAACCAGGCCAGCCAGGAAATGTCAAACCTAGGGAAAGATAATGTCAGTAAAAAACCGCTGGATGCGGCTAAAAAAAAATTGAGTTTGTGGAGCTTATTTCTTTTCAATACAAAATTTCCCCGTATAAGAAGTTCCCGCAAGCTTGCTTTCGTGAGTTTCATAAAATCGTTACACGATTTTATTTAGGGTATACCTTTGGCATCAATCTTCATGCAAGGAAAATTTCATTTTGTATGGTTGACAA
This sequence comes from Desulfobacteraceae bacterium, assembly GCA_002868985.1. Classification (GTDB taxonomy): domain Bacteria; phylum Desulfobacterota; class Desulfobacteria; order Desulfobacterales; family UBA11574; genus UBA11574. The sequence goes on from PKTV01000320.1 coordinate 4,481, forward strand.
TCATTATAAAGATTGATTTGGAAGCTGACATCATAGAATTAATGTTAAAATGTAACCAAAGAAGAAGATTAATTGAATCGTCAACATCAACAGTTACATCGTGTTTTTTTCGGGATATCTTCCTTTCAAATGCTCGCCATGTTCCGGCGCGGATTGTTTTACAGCTATCTCTCCATCTATTTGCGCCATTTTTTGGGTTTAAGTGTTACTGAAACAACGTTGTTTGCCACGTTACCCATGGTGATGAATATTGTTTTTCAGACGTTTGTATGGGGCACGTTTTCGGATAAGCATCAGCTCAGGCGGACTTTGATCATATCCGGTGAAATACTGGCGGGATTCGGTACGGTTTTGGTGTGGTACGGCCACACGCTGACCGGGAATCTATCCTTGGCGGGATATGTAATTATCCTCGGTCTGTCTATCGTTGAGATCTTCTGGTCGATGTCCAATGTGGGCTGGAGCGCTTTGATATCGGATATCTATCGTCAGGAGGACCGAAATGCAGTGCAGGGTCGGCTGGCAAGCATCGGTGGCATCGGCCGAATTGCCGGTGTATGGATCGGGGGGTTACTGTATGATGGATTGGGCCTTAAGTATAATGGATGGGGCTTTTACGAAGGTGCGCTCTTTTTTGTTGCAGGCGCTGCCATGCTTATCTCCGTTATTCCCATGATCCTGGTTCCCGAGGGGGGTATTCAGCGTGAAATTGAGGATGCGTCCATTCCGGAAATCGGCGCATCGGCTTCTGCTGGAAAAATTTTCACGATTTTTATTGTTGCGATGGTTTTTATCAATTTCGGCAGAAATTCCATTGCCGTCATTCAGTCACAGTACCTGGTTCTTGGTTCCGGTTTTGCAGTTTCCAGCACGGTGCTCAGTTATATTGTCAATACACAATCGGTTGCGATGATTATAACCGGGCTTATTGCAGGTTGGGTGGGGAGAAAAATAGGGGATGGGAATTCGCTGCTGTTGGGAACTGCTTTAGCGGTGGGGTCACTTTTTTTACTGGCGATTGCCGGCAATATAGGGCTTATTTACGTCAGCAATTTTTTGAGAGGGTGCTCTGAAGTCGTGGTTCTTGCATCTTCGTATGCATTTGCATCTGTTTTGATTCCACCGGAAAAACGTGCCAAACTTTTCAGTATATTCAACGCCACGTATTTTCTCAGCTGGGGCATTCCCGGAACCTTTATTGTTGGGCCCATCACAGACATACTCTTGGCTTACGGTGCATCGGAAGTGTTTTCATATCAGATGGCGTTCGTGTCTTCAACCGTCATGACCCTTATCGGTTTTTTCATTCAGGGATATCTGGTGTTTGTTTATATTCCAAGATCCTCAAACTAATCCTCTAAATCCGGTTCAAAAAACAACCATAGCACCTGAGGGAATGCCTGCTTAAGTGCAACTTCACAACGGTTGATGGCCTTAACAAGAGACTCAGCAGAATCCATTTTTACCATTTTCGCTTTGACGGCGACCATCACATCTTTTCCCAACTGCAATGTGAGCATATTAAAAACCTCATCTATTTCATTTCGGTTTTTTAAAAATTCTAGCATGTTAACTCTTTGCTCCGGTTCAACACTCTGGCCGATCAATAGCGCCTTCACTTCGATCCCGATAACAAAAGCAATCACGACCAGTAAAATGCCGATAAAAATACTGCCCATGGCATCATAGGCAGGATTGCCTGTAATAATGGTTAGGATGATTGCGATCAAGGCGATGCATAAACCAAGCAATGCGGCAAGATCTTCCCCAAAGACAACCAAAAGATCGCTCTGACGAGTCTCTTTAAACCATTGTATTAATGTTCTTCCCCGCCGTTCCTTATTTACTTCTCTTAAACAGCCCCACATAGAAACGCTTTCGGCTATAATGGAAAATAACAATACACCGATAGCTAAATATGGGTACTTCAAAGACTCAGGATGATGAAATTTGTGGAACCCTTCGTAAATCGAAAACACCCCTCCCATGCTGAACAACATCAGAGCAACAATAAAGGACCAGAAATATACCGTTTTGCCAAAACCAAGCGGGTAGTCCGGTGTGGGAGGGCGCTTTGCGCGTTTGATTCCCAGTAACAAAAGAAGTTGGTTCCCGCTGTCGGCCAATGAATGAATGGATTCGGCCATCATGGAACCGGAACCCGTAACAGCCGCTGCGATAAGTTTTGAGACAGCAATGGCCAGATTGGCACATAAAGCAAAAATGATACTTTTCACAGAATCAGCACCATGTGACATAAATAGTCCTCTTCTTTTTTGTAATAGTTTAGCTTTTTACAGCAAATTGATTTCAAACGAGCTTCAGGTATAATTAAATTTTTTCTGGAAGCTGTTTGAGTGGACTTGTCCGCATCGGGAGGATTATGGATCGTTATGAAAGAACAAGAATCTATTTTATTTAATGCTAAAACAGTCTTTTAAAACAAAGACTTTTATGAATAGTCCGGCCGGCTGCGCTGTGAGGGCGTTTTTGAAAATAAAGGGTGCGAAACTTAAGTAAGATACTATTTGCTATCCTTTCGGCGAGGGCAAAATCTTCACTATAGTTCTGTCTTTTTTTTTCCCGCCTTTAAGAGCATATGACATCTTGACGGTTGTTAGGCGGCCTTCGGCAAACAGTTTTACACATTCCGGATAAAGCATCCATTCCAGTTTCAAGCCTTTTTCCCAGACAGATTCTATGGTGTCATCTTCTGATATTGTATAAGCTCTTTGACCGATAATGGGACCCGAATCTTCGCCGTAATCGACAAAATGAACCGTACATCCGCCGATTTTGCATCCATAACGAAACGTATCACCATATCCGTCAATGCCGGGAAATGCCGGGAGAAGTGCGGGGTGAATGTTCATGATGCGGGGATGATCGGGAACAGTATTTACCCTGTCGATAAAATAGGGCGTTAGATTCCGCATAAAACCAGCCAGTATCAGAAGGTCAAACGGGTAAATTTTCATTTTGTCAAGGAGGGTTGATTCAGCAACCGCCCTCGTGGCAAAAAAGGCTTTTATCTTTTCCTTATCGGCATCGGCAGGGAAAAGGTGTTGCTTTGAAAGAATTTCATTAATATCAAAATCGTTGGGGAGCTTTATCTTTTCCGGTGTTTTTTTAAAACGTCGAATAATCGAGCTATAGTCAACGATAAAAGTAGGAATTTTTAATCTTTTACCTTTGTTAAGGCCGGCGGCACCAGGATTGTCCGTTCCGATGAATACAACGTTACCGCGTATTTGTCCGGATTCACAAGCATCCATAATAGCCTGGAGGTTTGTTCCACTTCCGGATATCAGTGCGCCGATACGAATATCTTGGTTCATTGCTGACATCTCCATAGTTACAATACTTTTACCATTAATGGGATGGCAACAAAGGTGCCGATTGAGCTGCCCAGGTTTGTAAAAACCACCACCAGAAGAATACGTGTGATCTTGTTTTTCCAGAAACCTCTTATGGAGAGGATGTCATTGGGCAAATTCTCAAAATCCCTGACCTTCGGCTTTCGCAAAAAGGCCTCTATAAGTCCTGAAACCCAGCCTGCTGCAATCATAGGGTTTAAAGAGGTTAGGGGAGCGGCCAGAATTGAAGACAAAATTGTAAACGGATGCGCCAGAGCGATGACCGCGCCAAGACCTGCAAGAATACCATTTGCCATTACCCACCATGTGATCATATTTGTTCCTGCATGGGTTCCGCCATAATAAAAACCCAGGACAAAGAGGACAAGTATTCCTAAAGGAATGATCCATTTTAAGATGCCGGATAGTTTTCCTTTGGGTGGGATTTGATTTAAGCGTTCAACGTCGATCTTGGCTTCCCAGTATTTTTTAATACCGGGAACATGACCGGCACCTACAACAGCAACAATCTTTTTCCCTGGCGCTGTTCGTATTTTATGGGTCAGGAATTGATCCCTTTCGTCGATCAGGATATCCTTTAAAACAGGAAGTGACTTTCCTACATCGGCAAGGAGTGATTCAAGTACATCTTCTTGTTTCATTTTTTCAATGTCTTCCTCACTGATATCTCCGATTTCACCCATGGACAAAAGCAGTTGAAACAGCAGCTTGATTTTGCCCCACAATCCCATGGCACGCCAGGTCTTCGCCAGGGTGATGCGAATGTTTCTATCGGCTAGATGTATATCTGCACCGACAGCTTCACCGGCATCGATGGCTTTGATCATTTCAGCTCCGGGCACAATATCAAATTTATCGGCGATCCGTTTTTGGAAAGATGCCAGAAGGAGATTGGATAGAAGCAGGAAGGATTTTTTCTCTTTGATAACTTTGATGATATCCGTATCCAGCCACTTGTCTTTTTGACGAATGGACTGATACCTGGCGTCACACAGTTCCACGCAGACCGTGTCCGGTTTTTCCGTCTCGATGATATCGCTGACCAGTTGAACACTCTCTTTGGATACGTGTGCGGTACCTACAAGAATGATTTCTTTTTCTTCAAAAATAAGGGAATGTATGTTATTTGTTTCGTTTTTCATTAGAATTCCATAATATAAAGTGATCGGTTCAAGGTTCAAGGTTTAGGGTTCAAAGGCTGTGATTACTTGTCAGCGCTCACTTTGTTATATAATGTGCCGATTAGCCTCTTTCACCCATCGGGTGAAACATTCTTATCACCGCTA
>PKTV01000431.1 GCA_002868985.1 Desulfobacteraceae bacterium
TCGCAGGTCTCGGAATGGGTTTTGTGTCGATTTCCACGCTCCTCATCGTGCAGAACAGCCTTCCCGGAGAAGATCTGGGGATTGCTACCGCCTCTCATCAATTCAGCAGAACCCTTGGCGGGACCATTGGTATCGGTATTTCAGGGAGTTTAGTGACCGCTAGGCTTCAGACAACCATGGACGTATTGAGGATGCCCGGAATTGATGGCAGAATTCACCCATCTCTTTCTACTCATTTACAACAGAGCGTCGAAGGCTTATTTCGACCGGAGATACAATCTCTTCTTGCGGAAAATGTTCAAAAAGCCCTTCGGGAAGCGGTTGCAGAAGGTGTTACTTTGGTTTTTTGGGTATCATTGATCACGGCATGCATGTGCCTGTTTTTTAGTTACAGATTACCGGAATGATAGGAGAGTGAAAATTATAAAGATGAAAAAAACACCCCATCCAACACCTGGCGGTAGAAGCCGACGTCTTACGAAAGACACCTTTCGTTTTGATTGCCATCCCGGCGTAACATGTTTTACCCGTTGCTGCAAAGATGCGGACATGTATCTTTATCCATATGATGTCATCCGTATGAAAAACCGGCTCGGCATTTCATCAGATCAGTTCTTGGAGCAGTATACGTTTCAAGCAATTAGAGACAATCCACATTTTCCAAATCTTATGCTGAAAATGGTGGACAATGACGAGAAATGGTGCCCGTTTTTGTCAATAAAAGGGTGTACGATATACGAAGACCGCCCATTTTCCTGCCGAGCGTATCCACTGGAGCGCGCTGTGGCAAGAGCCGGTGATGGGGCTGAACGAACCGTTTTGTATTTTATTGCCGAAGATTCCTATTGCAAGGGCCACAAAGAATCTCGCGAATGGACGATAAGAGAGTGGATTGAGGATCAGCAGATTCAGTTATACAATGATATGAATGATTTGTGGGTCGAGATCGACACCCTGTTTCGAGCAAATCCCTGGGGTACGCAAGGGATCGACAATCCTGCTTTTAAAATGGCATTTATGGCCTGCTTTAATGTCGATGAATTTAAGAAGTTTGTTTTTGAAAGCACTTTTTTATCAAGATTTAATGTGCACCGGGATCGGGTCAGTCAGATGCAGGAATCGGATGTTGAGTTGATGAAATTCGGTTTTGACTGGATAAAGTTTTTTCTGACCGGCAAAGGTCCATTCATGATGACCCCATCAAAAGATGACCCGATTTAAACCATGTCTTTTCTCTCACATTCCTGGGACATGTCATTGCAGGATGCAAGACGATTGCAGATGAAATTGGCAGCCCATATTATCCGGGAAAACAGGTTGGAAACGGTTAAAACGGTTGCCGGTATCGATGTGGGGTTAAAGGGTGACATGGCGTGCGCAGCCATCGTGGTGCTTAATTTCCCCAAACTCGACGTTGTCGATCAATTTACGGCCACAAGACGGATTACATGTCCATATATTCCAGGCCTATTAAGCTTTCGTGAAGGTCCGGTGATTCTCGATGCCCTTGATCAGCTTGATCGTAAGCCGGATCTGCTTATTTTCGACGGCCAGGGTATCGCCCATCCCTACCGCCTGGGGATTGCCAGTCATATCGGACTGCTTTCCGACTATCCTTCCATCGGTTGTGCCAAATCCCGGCTGTGTGGGCAATATCAGGAACCGGATGCCGAGCGCGGCAGTCATGTCTCGCTCATGGACCATGGCGAAACCATTGGTGCCATCGTAAGGACGCGAACCGGCGTTAAGCCGGTGTTTGTATCTATAGGGCATCGCGTCGATTTAAAAACCAGTATCGATGTTGTTTTGGGATGTTGTAAGGCATACCGCCTGCCAGAGACGACGCGCAAAGCACATCGTCTGGCATCAGATGTGTTGAGTTGAGCTTTTCGTTTGCTGTTTCTTTACTTAGATGAAGCCCATTTTCGGATTCGGGAAACCGTTTGGTTGTCCCAAGTATTTGACAACCGAAGATGAATGAAATGGGTAAAGAGGTTGTTCACAATCCCGATAACCTTTTCTATCAGATATATCTTCTCGAGAACAACGCCTTCTATGTCATCCGGGGTTTCCACCGGCCCGGTCTCCGGCAACTTCAGGTTGGAGATGTTGAGACTTTCCCCTTTGAGACTGAATTCCCAGGTTTGAGCTCCGGTTTTATAGGCCAGGTGTATTTCGGTAACAGCAGCCCCCTTTGAAATTGCCAGAAGGCCTTCTTCCATGCTGGCATTATCGCCTTTAATGGTGACGGTTTCTTTAGCGTTGCTGCGTGTGTTTTCAAGGACCAGCCGATTTCCGACAGTTAACGATACAAGATCCGTATCGTATTTGCGCAACCGGCCCTGATCGGTTTCGATCATGAACCACAGCCAGGTCAGAAATTCGTTTCCTAAAAATTTGTACCGGCTATATGCGACGGCGATATCCAGCATCGGCTATTCCTCGGGGCGGCTTGTTCCTATGTCTCGCAAAATATCACGTTCTTTATCCGCTAATCCGGCCATTCGGTCGGCCGCGGTATAGGGAAACAGGCGGATCAAATGAAGGTTGAAAGATTTGATAAAAAGTGTCTCTAAGGCTTCATTGGCTGCTTTTAAGTTGGAAAAAAACCACAAAGAGGCGGTCTCGTACTCCCACACCAAATCATAAACATTCGGTGTTGCCGGAATCCGATGGACAAGGGTGTTGACGACATGATCTTTGATGGATTTTTTTTCATTGCCGGATAAATAGTGCCGGCCGGTATCTGCCAGGCGTTTGGCAGCGTAAAGGGCATAATGTTTCTGAATAAGCTTCGGTGGAATGGATTTCTTGTCGATTCGTAGGGAAAACACCATATAGCCACCAAAAACAAATGAATAGCCTTCAAAATCAGGTGCATACGGGGTCTCGAAGGACGTCCAGCCGACGGTGGCTTCAGAGCCGTCATCCTCGATTTTTGGAATTGCATGTTGTTTGAGGCCCTGGTAGACGGTTTCATGAACAGAACCGTCCAGTTGACCCGCAGCTTGATAGCGAGTGATAGACATGCGTGATGAAAGAAGACCCATAATATTCTCTTTTTATAATAAGATAAAAATTCAGCGTGTAAGAAGCGTGCAACAAGATTTGTGGAAAAGGCTATAGCGCGTTTGCTGGCCGGTTACAAGCCATAATGTTTAGGATTTAGCTTCCAACGTAAATTGAGCACATAAGGGGAAATGATCCGACAGGTAACTATTTTTAAAGGTATCTTGGATAACCGCGCTGTTTTTTAGGGTGATTTTGCCTCGAAAGAGAATCCAGTCGATATGATCTCCGTCTGTATTTCCGGTAAATTCGTGATGGGTTCCCGTAAAAGGCTTTTTAAACGCGTCTTTAAAATAGCCTGCATTTCCCGATGATGTATCATCATGTCCCGTGAAAATATTATAACATGGACTAAAGGGTGTGGTATTAAAATCTCCCATGAGAATTACGGGGACATCATCGGGAAGATGCGACAACCGGTCAAGGATCAGTTTGGCGCTTTTAACTTGAACCGAAACGTCAAAGTCAAGATGCGTATTAATACATATCACTTGTCGGCGGTCTGTTTCGAACATGCCGATGGTGCACTGTCTGGGCCAGATGCTTTTCCGATAACGGCTCGGTATCGAGGGGGTTGGGCTCAAAAAAAAATGTTCATAGTGGATGCAGTGCCAGTTTTTTTGATAAAAGATAACGTTGTTTTGCCAGAAAGAGGGTGACGGGCTTCGCCTCCCGATATAGTCGTATTCCGTTAACAGGTTGTCGAGAAAATCGATCTGGAAGTCATTGGCTTCCTGAAAACCGATAAAATCCATACGATATTTTTCGAGAAAAGGCTGAAAGCCTTTCTTCCGATATCGCCAGTTGTTGGCACCGTCATCCGCCAGTCCAAAACGTAAATTTAAAGTCAAAACAGAAAGCATGGTATTTTTTTAATATCGAAAACGTTAGATCTCTTTAGACACCGAATATCCTTTAATATCAAGCTGGTACGAGGATAGAGCAAATGCCGGGTGATTTGGGCAATAACCCGGTGAGTAACACATTAAATGGCATCCGCTTCGATCAGGTTGAGATATTGAGTCATATCAAACCGGATATTGTTAAAGTTGCCGAATGTGACATCATAAAATGAAAGATTTAATTTTCGCTTTATGACATCAAAAATTGCGAGATAGTTCAGAAGAATCCGTTTTTCCCACAAAAAGCCAATTTGAGATGCCAATTTTTGGATCGATTCTTTGTTACCCTCGATTTCAATAAAATCACCGTAAGGCATGGTGTCCAGACAAAGGTGCGTATCGTCGAGTATGTAGGTTTCACGCCATTTTTCGTATATTTGTTCTTCCTGGAATCCCAAAGATTTCAGGATGTGTTCCATGGCGTCAAAATCACTGACTTCAACTTCGAATTCTTGTAATATTTTAAATTGATTGTCTTTAAAGGGTGGTTCGGATTTATAGGTTAGCGTAATTTTTTTATCCTTACGCAGCCTCAACAGAGATTTTTTTTTAATCAGCGATTTTTCAGGGTCTTCAAATCGTATGTTGGTTTCAAAAGTTCGATCCTTATAAACAGCGCCAAGGTCAATCATGCGGGTTCGCACAGGGTCTATATTCGGCAAGTAAAATTTTACTTCGGTTTCTAAATATTTCATTAGACTGCACCTTATTTCCCAAAAAAAATTAATGACACAGAAACTTCTTGTGAAACCAACGCACTTCAAATATATATTAGAAATTATTTTTAGTGTCAAATCCTGGATCGGCTTGCGATTTTTCCCTTGACACAGTTATATTTTCTATTATATCAATCGGGTTTTATTCAAAGGAGAAAAACAGGTGAAAAAGTACACATATAGTGCCAAAGACGCCGACAATCAGGGAAAATGGTGTCTGGTGGATGCCGAAAATGCGATTCTGGGCAGACTCGCCAGCACCGTAGCGGCGCGCCTTCGAGGAAAACACAACCCGCTTTTTACCCCCCATGTGGATACCGGTGATTGGATTATTGTCATTAATGCGGATAAGGTTGCCCTCACCGGAAGGAAATGGGATCAGAAAAATTATTACCGGCATAGCGGCTACATCGGAGGCCTTAAGACCATCACAGCCAAAAAGCTCATGGAAAAAAGACCCGAAGATCTCATTCGGTTTGCCGTTAAGGGCATGCTGCCAAAGAACAGACTGGGGAGAAAACTGTTTAAAAAATTGAAGGTTTATTCCGGAAAGCATCATCCCCATGAGGCTCAGCAACCGGAGATTCTTGAAGTTTAAACAAATCACGTTATAATCTATTAATTATTGGGGAGTTGTATGGACAAGGAAAACGTTTATTATTCAACTGGAAAACGAAAAACTTCCGTTGCCAGAACATGGTTAACGCCGGGAAGCGGTGAAATTATTGTCAACAATAAGCCCATCGATGAATATTTTAAGATTGAGTCCATAAAAGGGATTGTGAAGCATCCACTTGTTTTGACCAATACCCTTGATTCGTTTGACGTAAAAAGTAAGGTTGTCGGTGGCGGTATTGCGGGACAGGCCGGCGCGATTCGGCATGGCATTACAAAGGCACTGATACTGGCCGATCCAGATTTAAGAAAAGCGTTAAAAAAAGCCGGATTTGTTCGGCGTGATGCCAGGGTTAAGGAACGAAAAAAATACGGGCAAAAAGGTGCTCGCGCTCGTTTCCAGTTTTCAAAACGTTAGAATTTTTTTCCAATAAACAAAAAGGAACGAGGACCTCCTCGTTCCTTTTATTCTTGCCGATTTTTCCACACAGGTGCCCGTTTTTCGAGAAAGGCCGTCATCCCTTCCTGAGCGTCTTCATCAAGACAGTTCATGGCAATTGCATGGGTTGCATATTCGTAAGCAGATGGTTCATTTAGATCTACCTGGCTGTAAAATGTCTGCTTACCAAAAGCGAGGGTATACCGGCTGTATTGCGCCATTACCATGGCCAGTTTTTTAGTCTCTTGGGAAAGCTCGTCCGGGGAGACGACCTGATTCACTAGGCCGAACCTTTCAGCTTCATCAGCCGAGATAAATCGACCCGTCAAAAGCATTTCCATGGCCCTTCTTCTACCGATAACTCTGACCAGCGGAACAGCAGGCGTCGTGCAGAAAAGGCCTATTTTTGCCCCGGGTGTGGCAAATTGAGCGCCGGTTTCTGCGATGGCAAGATCGCAGGCAGCAACAAGCTGGCATCCCGCTGCCGCTGCAATGCCGTGAACCTGAGCAATGACGGGTTGTGGAAGTTTTTTAAGGGTTTGCATCATTTTTGCGCATACCGAACAAATGGTATAAAAATGCTGAATATCCAGGTCGGGACCGACCATATCTTTAAGGTTGTGCCCTGCACAGAATGCCGGGCCCTTTCCCCTGATAACGACGACGTGGATATCCTGATCCTGTGCGACATGTTTTAGTTTGTTAAGCATATTATTCATCACGTTAAGAGAGAGTGCATTCCGTTTGTCCGGTCGATTCAATGTCAGCCATCCAATGGGTCCGTCCTTTTCAAGCAATACAGGTTCCATACGCTTTCCTCCACTTCATACTAAAGGTTTTTAAACATATTCGGGTGCAATAATTTATATTTTTTTAGCCGCTTTCCAGCACCTGACAAAATGATTTTCTCCAACTTTTTCGAAAACCATCGTATCTTTCCGACAAGCTGTTTCAACGATGGAGCACCTATCCTGGTACTTGCATCCTTCGGAAAAAGCATCTGAATCGCCGACACGACCATTGGACAATTTAACATGCCATGTTTTATCCGGATCCGGATCGGGAATCGCCGACAGTAAGGATATGGTATAAGGGTGATGGGGATGATTAAAAATATCTTCCGACGGTGCAAACTCTACGATATGCCCATTATACATCACGGAAATGGTGTTGCAAAGATACCCCACAACATTGAGATCGTGGGAGATAAACAAATAGCTTAACCCCAGCTGATCCTGCAGGTCTTTTAAAAGGTTGATGATTTGTGCCTGGATGGAAACATCCAGCGCCGAAACCGGTTCATCACATACAATCAATGACGGTTCAACGCTCAGGGCACGGGCGATACCGATGCGCTGGCGCTGGCCTCCGCTGAATTCATGGGGATATCGATCCGCGCTGTCCGGTGACATGCCCACCATTCTCAGGAGCGTTTCAAGGCGCTCTTTACGGTTTGTTGCGTGTTTATTGCCTATTATTCGAATCCCTTCTTCTATGGTCTGTCCGATGGTCATGCGGGGATTCAGTGATCCGAATGGATCCTGGAAAATGATCTGTATCTCTTTTCGATACGGCTTCATCTCTTTTTCGGAAAATCGGCGGATATCGCGACCCTGAAAAACAATTTTTCCTGCATCCGATTCCAGCAGTTTCAAAATAAGGCGAGCAACCGTAGTTTTTCCACAGCCGCTTTCTCCCACCAGGCCCATGGTTTTACCTTGTTCGATTTCAAAGCTCACGCCGTCCACGGCTTTCACCCACCCGTCGATTTTTTGAAAAAAACCTCGCCGAATCGGGAAGTATTTTTTCAAACCTTCTATAAGAAGAAAGGGGTGATTATTTTTGTTTTTTGATTCCATATATCTCTAAACTAGTTTGTATGACTGTTGTCAGACTTTCAACGCATTGTAATTTTTTTGTATTTCACTTGACCCCTTGAATCCTCGACGCCTTGTACCCTTTAGATTTAAATAATACCGGACACCGGGCCAGGTGCCCCTCGCCGTAGTCGCACATCCCGGGATATTCTTTTTGGCAACTTAAAATTCTGTGACGACACCGCGGATGAAACGGACACCCATCGGGCTTATACGCCGGGTTGGGCACGTTGCCGGGGATGCTGTAAAGTCTTTTACCCCGTTTTGAAAGACTGGGAAGCGAGGCCAAAAGTCCCTGGGTATATGGATGCCGGGCAGCGCGAAAAATTTGGGCTGTATTGCCCTGTTCAACAATGATACCCGCGTACATGACATAAATCCGATTTGCGATGGCTGAAACGACGCCGAGATCATGGGAAATATATAGAACCGACATGGACCGTTTTTTCTGAATCGATTTTAAAAGCGCGAGAATCTGAGCCTGTACCGTAACATCAAGAGCTGTTGTCGGTTCATCTGCGATAATCAGATCCGGGTCGCACGCCAGGGCCATGGCGATCATGACCCGCTGTCTTTGTCCGCCGCTGAGCTGATGCGGATAGTCATTAAGTCGTTGTTTAGGGGATGGAATACCCACGTCGTTAAGGAGTTGAACACAATATTGAAAAAGTGCCTCTGGTTCTATTTGTTTATGCGTATAGACGGCCTCACCAATTTGATCGCCAATGGTGAAAACCGGATTCAGGGATGTTAGGGGCTCCTGAAAAACCATGGAGATATGATTCCCCCGAATTTTTTGCATTGCTTTTTCATCGAGTTTTATAAGGTTTTGTCCGGAAAATATAATTTGGCCGTCTACGATTTCTCCAGGGGGTGTTGGAATGAGGCCGAGAATGCTAAGTGCCGAAACGGTTTTCCCACATCCGGATTCACCAACAATACAGACCGTCTCTTTTTTCCGGACTTCGAAACTAATCCCGTCCACGGCATGGGCGTGCTCCCCGTTGCTTTGAAAATAGACCTTTAAATTTTCTACGCAAAGAAGCGGTCTGTCATTGGTCGTTTGTCCGTCGATCATTTAGTGCCTTTCTCTTAGCTTGGGGTTCATAACATCTCTGAGCCCCTCTCCGAACAGGTTAAATGAGAGCACCACAATCAGTATTGCAATCCCCTGTATAAAGGTCAACCAGGGCGCATCAAAGATAAAGTTTTTGCCGTTCGAAAGAATGTTGCCCCAGGTGGCATGGGGTGGGGGCACACCGAATCCAAGAAAGCTCAAACCGGCTTCGGTTAAAATGGCTGAAGCAATGCCGATAGTGGCTGAGACCAGCACCGGCGCAATGGCGTTGGGCATGATATGACGAAAAATAATCCTGAAATTGCTAAGACCAAGGGCCTTTGCCGCTGCCACAAAGTCTTGTTCTCTCAACGAAAGAAATTCAGCACGGACAAACCGTGTCGTTCCCATCCAACTGGTCAGTCCGATGACGATCATGATGTTGTATATGCTGGCA
>PKTV01000083.1 GCA_002868985.1 Desulfobacteraceae bacterium
AAACACCCAAGTTTTTTGTACGACTGGGTCTAATGGTTATTTCATTTTTGGGATGGTTGACCGGAAAAGAAACGCTGGAAAATCCATGGATGGCCGAATTTATTGATAAAAGACTGACCATAGATGCTTCAGCAACCTACACGGCGTTAGGCTGGAAGCCGACTCCACGATATTATATTTTACGGCGCCTTCTCTTTTTAACCGAAAAAATGACCACACATCCATACGACTGGAACTACCGTAATGAAATATCAATTCATAAGGTTGCCTATCGAAAAAGCACTATTATTTACGATATTTTGATCCAGCACCGTGATATGTTAATTGATACAATCATAAAAGGAGTGATTCTGCCGGAAAATAAAGTCCGTTTCCCAAATTACTCAAAGATGGATCGTGAGATGCTTAAATGGTATATCACCTTAAATTATCAGTTGATTGCCACAACGGTGAGGGACAGAGACAGATTAATAATTTCGAATTTTGTTCAACAAGTTTCTCATAGACGTTATATTGAAGGATTTAATGTAAAAGAAGTAAAGGATTTGATACTTTTTACGGGAAAGACGATGGAAAAATTTCTTCTTAAACGGCCTGAATTGAAGGGCTTTAAACAACGGGTGGAGGACTACATTGTCTTGACGGCTCAGTATATCATAGATGAACTCGAAGATACTTATGATGTTTTAAAGGGGATTTTGGGAACGCCACCACCGCGGGAGGTTGCCTCGATAAAAGAAAATGAAAAAGTTACGAACAGTGAGAATATTCGGTTAATTGTAGAGCAACTTGAAGATATCGGTGCGAATCTGTTTTCATATCGTCCGAATGGAGAGGTCATGTTAAAAAAATACGGTGTCTTGATAAAATTAAATCCCCCAAAAGAGTAAAAGCTTTGCTTACCATTCAGGGGTTCGGGGTTCAGGGTTCAGGATTAAATCCATTATGCAATTTTCCATCAACCTTGAACCGGGAACCTTTGAACTTTGAACGCCTATCATTCCATTTTACACCTTGTAAAAAAAGTCGACATCTATTTTCTTCATTATGTTTTCAAATATTGCCCTCCTGTTTTAAAAACACCTTTTATTTCAATTAATTAATGAAGCTTCAGACAGCAATTTTATCTGGCATACCGATTGCTTTATGAAAGTGCAGCTCATTCTTGCTGTTTAATAAGGATATGTTTTTGGCCATGAGTGCAATTAATCTGGATAAAATATTTCATCCGAAATCCATAGCGGTTATCGGGGACGATCCATCAAACGGGACCATTTATTCTATCTTGGTGCAGAATTTGATGAATGGAGAATATCCCGTAAAGGTTTATCCGATTCATTCGTGTCATAAAAAAAAATGGAATCAGCCTGCCCGTCCTTCTCTATTGGCGCTTGATTCAAAGGTTGATCTTGTTGTTTTGGCTGAGCCTGTGACTTCGGCATCTCAAATCGTCAAAGAATGTATTGAGGCGGACGTGGGAGGATTGGTCATGATTTCGGGCGGAGGCAAAGAGACCGGGATAGAAGATCGGGCGTCGGTGACGGCCGCCATAAATGAGGCGAAGCGTCAAGGTCTTCGTACGATCGGGCCCGATTGCCTTGGAATTATCTGCTCCGGCTCCAAACTCAATCTCAGTTTTTCAAGACATACTCCGACCCGTGGAAAAATGGCGTTTGTCTCCCAAAGCGGTGCTATTTGTGCTTCCGTGCTTGATCTTTGTGTAAGAGAACATGTTGGTTTCAGTTATTTTGTGAGTCTTGGTTCCATGCTGGATGTCGATTTTGGTGATATCATCGATTATCTCGGCGGAGATTATGATGTCGGCAGTATTGTCATATTTGTGGAAAGCATTCCTCGGATTCGAAATTTCATGAGTGCGGCCCGTTCGGTATCCCGGGTCAAACCGATCATCGCGCTTAAAGCCGGTCGTACAGAGGCGGGGGCTTTAGCGGTTGCTTCTCATACCGGCAGGATCGGCGGAGAAGATGCCGTATATGATGCAGCTTTCGAACGTGCCGGAATTGTTCGGGTCAAAACCTTTGAAGAACTTTTCGACTGTGTTGAACTTCTGGCCAAGGGGCCGCGACCTACAAAACCCGGGCTGGCGATTGTCACCAATGCCGGCAGTCCGGGAGTTATGGCAGTGGATGCTCTTGCCGACTACGGTGTCGATCCGGCGCGTTTAACCCCTGAAACCATTCAAAAATTAGATGAATTTCTTCCCCCTAGCTGGAGCCGAACAAACCCGGTTGATATTCTGGGAGACGCTTCTCCTGAACGCTATGAAAAAGCAGTGGACATCTGTCTAAAAGATCGCCAAGTGAACGGGCTTTTGATCATCCTTGCCCCTCAGGCCCTGACCCGACCGACGGAGGTTGCTGAATCCCTGGCCGGCCTTATAAAAAGAAAATCTTATCCGATATTCGCTTCCTGGATGGGTGGGAAACAAATGGAGATGGGGCGGGATATCTTCAATCGTGCAGGGATTCCGACATTTGATACACCGGAACGGGCGGTAAGGGCATTTATGGATCTTTACCAATATTCAAAAAAGCTTGCGATGCTCCGGGAGATTCCACCCAAGTTCGACAGAAAGGTTGAATTTGATTTTAAAAGGGCACAAATTCAAATCCAAAAAGGACTCTTGAATAAGAATTTATGTCTTACCGAAACACAAGCAGATGTTTTGCTGAATGCATATGGAATCCCTGTCCATGAATCAAAATCGATTATTTCCAACCAAAAAAAAGAACAAAATGTCCAACAATATGAACTGGCGATGGGATCGAAAAGGGATCGGGATTTCGGACCCGTGATCTTCTTTGGAATCGGTGGAATCATGGGTGAAGTTCTAAAAGACCGATCCGTTGCGTTACCTCCCTTAAACCGTCTTCTGGCCAGACAGTTGATGAAAAAGACAGAGATCTATACCCTGATCAAGGGGTTCAAAAACGATTCGACCGTTGACTTGACATGGCTTGAAGAAATTTTAATCCGGCTGTCTCAGCTTGTAACGGATTTCCCGGAAATCGAAGAAATCGATATCAATCCTATGATCGTTACCCCAAACGATGCCTATGCGACGAAGACGCGCATACTATTGAGTCCGGCCAAGGCTCTTGCTCCCCATCACCTGGTGATAAGTCCTTATCCCAACCAGTATGAAGTTCGAACGGTACGTGAAGGTTTCGGAGAAGTGTTCGTCCGGCCGATTCGGCCTGAGGATGCCCCGCTTTTGGTAGAACTTTTTGAATCTCTTTCAAAGCAAAGTGTTCATTTTCGGTTTTTTGGTCCGCTAAAAATGCTCCCCCCCGGTATGCTCGCCCGATTTACTCAGATTGACTATGACAGGGAAATTGCACTGGTAGCACTTTTGGGAGCCGAACCCAATGAAAAAATGTTGGGCGTTGCCCGCGTGATTGCCGATATTTACAATCGAAAAAACGCGGAATTTTCCGTTGTTGTCGGGGATCTCTGGCAGGGAAAGGGGATCGGTGCAGAACTGCTCAAGCGATGCCTATCCATTTCTAAAGAACGCGGGATTGAAAACGTAAAGGGGATTGTATTGCCTGAAAACACACAAATGTTGGCTTTGGGGAAAAAGTTGGGCTTTACCGCCAAAAAAATTGTCGGGGAAAGCGAGTATGAGTTGAATATAGATCTTACAACATTTTGAAGACATAAAGGAGAATGGTCATGTTGGTCAAAAATTGGATGAGCAAACCGGCCATCATTATAGATGCAGACGCTTCCATGTATGATGCGACAAAGTTGTTAAAAAATAACAATATCAAAATGTTGCCGGTTATGGAAAAGGGCAAGCTCGTTGGGATAGTGACAGATCGGGATCTCAAGAGAGCATCGGCTTCTGACGCGACCTCTTTAGAAATTCACGAGCTTTTGTATTTAATTTCGAAGATTAAAATTAAAGAGATCATGACAAAGAACCCTATCACGGTTCCCCAAGACTATACGGTAGAAGAGACTGCTGAAATCCTTTTGAAGCATAACATATCCGGGGTTCCGGTCGTTGATCAATACAGCGATGTCGTCGGCACAATTACTCAAAATGATCTTTTCAAAATCCTCATTTCACTGACCGGTGCAGAAAGAAGAGGCATTCAATTCGGCATGGAGGTGGAATATCGCACGGGCTCGATAAAAGAAGTGACGGATATCATCCGAGAATACGGAGGACGCATGGCAAGCATCCTGACGTCTTACGATATGGCTTCGGAAGGATTTCGCCGGGTGTATATCCGCATGTATGGTATTGATCGCTTCAAGGTCAATAAACTTAAAGAGGCGCTCAAAGACAAAGCAACACTTCTTTATATGGTAGACCGGCGTGAAGTCCATAGAGAAACATTTTAGTTAAAATTCAGCGTTATTAACTGAAGTCTGACATAGACATTGCGTTATAATCTCGTACATCATTTTTAAGTTGGCAAATACAGATTTCGAAAAAGTTGCTTTTTCCATGTCTATCAAGAAGGGTTGATGCAAAAAGAATTCAAATTACTGATTGCGGATCGAAATCCGCATATAAGAATGTTTTTAAAGCGCGAATTGCAAGCCGAAGGCTACAATGTTCAATTGGCAAAAAACGGCCGGGAGGTTTTAAGTTTGATTTACAGCCCGATGCCCATTGATCTTTTGATTATCGATTTGGATCTGCCCGGTGTAAACGAATTGAATTTGCTGAAATGCCTTGAAGATCGCATTCCGGTATTGCCGTTTGTGATTCATAGCTATCCTTCTGATGATCTTGAATCTTCATCGAAATTAAGGACAGCAATGTTTGTCCCAAAAAAAGGAAGCAGCAGCGAAACCTTGAAAGATGTTATTCGTGACCTCTTAATAAAATCGTATCCCAAGAGGTTCGAATCGTCCATAAATCCATAAAAGCAGTATGATTCGTTCTTATATGAAACCTACCAAATATCAAAATGGTGACTATTACCGATCTTTAACCCAGAAAATGATTCTGACCATCATCCTTGTTTCAGTTACCCCATTGATCTTGGTCAGCAGTACCATACTCTACCGATTCCACGTATCCTATCATGAAAAGGTGAGAGCGCATCTTCAAGAGTTGGTGCTCAAGCATAAACAGACCATCGATAATTATTTAAAGGAAAAGTTGGGAGATATCCGATTCCTATCGGAAACCTTTTGTTTCGATGAGTTGAAAGATGCGTCTTTTCTCCAGGACAGACTGGACATGCTGCAACAGTCTTTTGGCCCTGTATTCGTAGATCTGGGTGTTGTAAATTCCCAGGGACTTCAGGTTGCGTATGCCGGTCCCTTCAGACTCGGGAAAGCATTATATTTTGAGGCGGACTGGTTTAAAAAGGCCATGAAGACCCGTTATTTCATCAGCGATGTTTTTTTGGGTCTTCGGGGACTTCCTCATTTTATCGTGGCGGTGAAGGATAACTGGATGGGTGACCCTTGGATCTTACGGGCGACCATTGATTTTGTGGCCTTTAATAACTTCGTCACGAATATCCGTATCGGCGAAACTGGGTTTGCATACATTCTCAATAGAGAAGGAAAATTTCAAACCAAACCGTTTTTCGACATCACTCCGAGAAGAGAGCCGTATCGGGTTTTTTTAAAGATAAAAGAAGATGACCCACAAAAGGTTCATATCGTTGAAAAAACCGATGATTCAGGCAAAAAGATCATTTATGTGGCCGCTTTTTTAAAGGATGGCGATTGGCTTCTGGTGTATCAGCAGAACCACCGTGACGCTTATTTAGATCTTTATAGAACGAATATTGTAGCAATTACGATTATCGTGTTCGGCGCCTTCGGCATTGTCTTTGCCGCATTGTTTCTTTCAAAACGAATGGTCAGCCGCATCGCCATGGCCGATCACGAGAAGAAGATGATGAACAGACAGATTGTTGAAACCGGTAAACTGGCATCCGTAGGAAAACTGGCTGCCGGAATCGCCCATGAAATCAACAATCCTGTGGCCATTATGGTGGAAGAGGCCGGTTGGATTGGAGATTTACTGGAAGAAGAAGAATTCCACGAAAGCGAGAACCTTAATGAATTTGAAAGGGCATTAAAACAGATTAAAACCCAGGGACACCGCTGTAAGGAAATTACACACAAGCTGCTCAGTTTTGCAAGAAAGACCGACTCCAGGACTCAGGAAACACAGGTCAATGATTTGGTTAAGGAACTTGTCGCACTTTCGGAACAACGAGCAAAATACAGCAAGATTACGATTGATACAAATTTAGAAAAAAATCTTCCCATCACGTATATGGCTCAGTCGGAGATGCAACAGATCCTTTTGAACCTGATCAACAATTCTATTGATGCCATGGATAAAAAGGGCGGTGAATTAACGATAACCACGTATTCCGAAGGGGATGGCATCGGTATTAAAGTGTCTGACAACGGACCCGGGATCCCGGAGGCCAACCTTTCCAGAATATTTGAACCGTTTTTCACCACCAAGCCGGTGGGGAAAGGAACCGGTCTCGGATTGTCCATTTGTTACGGCATTATTCAAAAAATGGGGGGACAAATAGAGGTGGAAAGCGTTATCGATTCGGGGACCACGTTTCACATCCGTCTTCCGATACAAGGCCCTTCGGAGCATTGAGCGTTGCAAGATCAAAGCTCAACGTAAAGAACTCTGGCCCAGAGGGAATTTGTGATTTTAGACACAGAATTTCAAGGCAGAGCCATCTATCTCTGACTCCCGCAATGCGGGACAGGCATGGCCCAGCGGACCAGGCTTTCAATGTAAAAGTAAAGAAAGACCTCTATTAACAACGTATTGAGAAGTTACCTTCAGCGGTATTTTTCTCTAACATATTGCAGAAAAAAGATCATGTTTGAAGACAAAAACAAACCGATAAAGATCCTTTTCGTGGATGATGAAAAGGGTTTTGTGGACGTTATTTCCAAGAGGATGTCCAAACGGAACATCGATGTCACCAAAGCATACAGTGGTACAGAGGCTTTGCAAGCCCTGAGGAAGGAAGACTTTGATGTAACGGTTCTCGATTTGAAGATGGAAGATATGGACGGTATCGAAATTTTAAAAATTTTCAAAAAAATAGCCCCGGATCTTCCGGTCATTATGCTGACAGGACACGGGTCCGAAGAAGCGGCCAGAGACGGTATTCGATTCGGTGCGTTTGATTATCTGACAAAACCCTGTGATTTTGAAGAATTGATAGTCAAGATCAAAGAAGCCTATCAACAACGGATTTGAAAGGAGAAGAAATGTTTATTAAGACGAAAACCTTCCAGTTATGTTTTGCGTTAGCGCTTGGTATTATTGTTTTGCTGTTGCCCAGACCGGAGGGAACAAAATTTAAAATAACCGGTGATGATAACCGGTTATTGTTTCAGAAGGTAAACAGTTACTTCACCTTAGCGCCTGCTGAAAAGGCGGGTACAAAAGAATATATTTTAGAATCAATACAACCCGAAGGTACGGAATCCACGGCACAATTTCTGATGGACACGGCGGCTCAACTGAAAATAAAAGGCGTCGAGATTAATTATGTCAATGGTCTTTCGCCAAAAGCCAAGCGATTTTTAGCGATGCTGGTTGTACTTATTTTCCTTTTTGTAGCGGAACCGATTCCTCTGGAGATCACGGCCATATTGATCGGCGTTTCTCTCGTCTTTATGGGTGTCAGTGACGTCAAAGACGCCTGGGCACCGTATATGCATCCGGTGGTGGTGTTTATTATGTGCTGTTTGATTTTTGCCATCTCCCTGGATAAGGCCGGGATTACCAAACGGCTGGGGCATTTTATTGTCAAAAAAGCGGGGACCAGTGTTACCAAATTTACCTTTATTATTGCCATCAGTTTAGGAATATCTTCGTCATTTATGCATGATGCCGCAGCATGTGCCATCGGAATTATTACGATGCTCCCCCTAATGAGGGCTGCCGGTATTGAGCCGCATACAAAGACGGCCAAGTTTATGATGCTGTCACTTCCCTTTGCCTGTTCGTGCGGCGGGATGGGATCGTTGATCGGTGGTGGTCGCTGTATGGTGGCGGCGGCTTTTCTTAAGGAATTTACCGGACTGGAAATCAGCTTTTTCGATTGGATAAAGTACGCCATGCCGGCGGCGATTATTACCGTACCGGTAGCGGTATCCATCGTTTATCTGGTTTTTCGGCCGAATCCGAAGTATCAACTACCTGTATTTGATGAAGAAATCGGTCCGTGGAGTCCTCTGGAAAAAAAGACATTGGTAATTATCGGGCTGACATTTGCTTTGTGGTTGACCAAAGGCTTTCACGGTATCCACTACTCGGTTACCGGAATGTTGGGTGTCGGTACCCTGGTTCTTTTTGGCATCTTGAAATGGGAAGATATAAATGATAACTTGGAATGGGGAACAGCCCTCTTTATTTTCGGCGGCGGCATTTCCCTTGGCCTGGCCATGGGCTACTCTGGTGCGGCCACTTATTTTGCCAACCTGTTTTTTCCCCTGGTACAGGGCGGCGGCTGGTTGTTGTTGTTTGCCGGTGTCGCTGTTTTCGGGGCCTTGGTTACCAATGCCATGGCCAATGTGGCGGCTGCGGCTTTGATTTTGCCCATCGTAATTCCCATGGCCAGATTAGAGGGGGTAGACCCCACCGTTATTGCACTGTGCCTGGGTTTGGCCACCTCTTTTGCCATGCTTTTGGTGATCGGTTGTCCACCCAATGCCATTTCCTACAGCTATCGGTATTTTAAGGCATCGGATCTCACGAAAGTAGGCGTTGTCGCCACGCCGATTTTATTGCTCATTTTGATAATAGTGGCATCCACGTGGTGGAAAATATTGGGGTTGATATAGTCAAATCATCGATTTCAGATATCGAAAAATTGTAGTATAAAAAAGGTTGAAGAAAAAAATGATGTTTGTAACACGTCATTGCCGAGCGGAATAAACAAACATGAAAAACATACACCTTCTTCTTGTTGACGACGAAGACGATTTTCGCAATACTCTTGCCAAGCGTCTGATGAAAAAAGGCATCTCTTCCATGCAGGCGGAAAATGGAGAAAAAGCGCTTGCCATTTTAGAAAATAAACGAGTGGATGTCGTCGTATTAG
>PKTV01000086.1 GCA_002868985.1 Desulfobacteraceae bacterium
ACATCTTTTTAATGAGTTTGTAAAGGTATGCCGTGAAAAGGGAGAAGGTTTTGTAGATTATATGTGGCCGAAACCCGGATATGACAAGCCGGTGGCCAAGTTATCCTATGTCAAACTGTTCAAGCCCTGGAAGTGGATTATCGGAACCGGTGTTTATCTCGAAGTCGCAGAAGCACAGTTTATGGGTGATGCAAAAAAAAGGATCAGCGAATTGCGTTATGGCCCTGAAGCCAAAGATTATTTCTGGATCAACGACATGCACCCAAAGATGGTTATGCATCCTGTCAAGCCTTCTTTAAACGGCAAGGATCTGTCTGACTTTAAAGATCCCAACGGCAAACATCTTTTTAATGAGTTTGTAAAGGTATGCCGTGAAAAGGGAGAAGGTTTTGTAGATTATATGTGGCCGAAACCCGGATATGATAAGCCGGTTCAAAAATTGTCGTACGTCAAACTTTTTAAGCCATGGAACTGGATTGTGGGAACCGGTATTTATCTGGATGATATAAAAGCAGTGGGGATACAAAAAACAAAAGAAATAAAATCAGCTATCGCCAGACAGAGGAATGAGTTAATCGGTGTTATCGTCATCTTATTTGTACTTGGCGCTGGTGTGATTACTTATATATCGCGTAAAATTACAGTACCGATCAAAAACGCCGGAGAGATGCTCAAAGATATTGCCCAAGGGGAAGGAGATTTGACCAAGCGCCTAAAAGTGGAAACAAAAGATGAAGTTGGTGAAATGGCCGAATGGTTCAACAAATTTATAGATACGATACAAAAAATTATAAAAGACGTTGCTCAAAACGCGAATCACGTAAAGGATGCATCCGGAGAGTTATCTGAAATATCAAAGCAGATGACGTCTGGTGCGGAACAAACGTCTGAAAAATCAAATGTGGTTGCTGCGGCTGGAGAAGAAATGAGCTCAAACATGACCTCCGTTGCTGCGGCTACTGAAGAGGCCTCGACCAACGTGAACATGGTAGCTACGGCAGCCGAGCAGATGATCGCTACTATCACCGAAATTGCACAAAACTCCGAAAAAGCCAACAACATCACCGGTGACGCCGTTGCTCAGACCCAGAGTGCTTCGAACAAGATCGATGAACTGGGCAGTGCCGCCAATGAAATCGGAGAGGTTGTCGAGACCATCACTGAAATCTCCGAACAGGTGAACCTTCTGGCGTTAAATGCCACCATTGAGGCGGCCCGTGCCGGA
Organism: Desulfobacteraceae bacterium; assembly: GCA_002868985.1. GTDB lineage: Bacteria > Desulfobacterota > Desulfobacteria > Desulfobacterales > UBA11574 > UBA11574. Next base: position 1,226 of record PKTV01000086.1, read on the forward strand.
GAGGCCGGCAAAGGTTTTGCCGTTGTGGCCAATGAAATCAAAGATCTTGCCAAACAGACCGCCGAAGCGACTCAAGAGATAAAGGGAAAGATCGGAGCCATACAGGGTTCAACCGATGCGACAGTTACGGAGATCGGCCAAATTTTAAAGGTTATCAATGATGTCAATGATATTGTTTCCACTATTGCTACGGCAGTGGAAGAGCAGTCGGTAACCACCAAAGAGATTGCCCAAAATGTTGCCCAGGCTTCACAGGGTATACAGGAGGTCAATGAGAACGTTGCTCAAAGTTCCAGTGTTGCCAGAGATATTGCCAAAGACATCGCAGATGTAAACCAATCGTCAGGGTAGATGTCCGACAGCAGCAACCAGGTTAATATGAGCGCCGAAGCGTTGGCCAGACTGTCCGAGACATTGAATGAGCTAGTAGGAAAATTTAAGGTTTAATTACACGATGGAAAGAGACTAAGGAGAAATAAAATAATACGGTGTACACGCCATCGCAACGATGATCAATTTTAGGGAAGGTAAAACATTGAACCAATTTGGAGTGGCGATGAGTGCCGAAGAACTTGCAGTATGAAATAAGGCGAAGGGTTAAAAAGCAGCGTATTCAAAACTTAAAGGACAATGCCAAAAGGGACAAATGATAAATGATAAATAACAAACAAGGAGAAAGGGGATGCTTAAAATTCAAACAACCAAAACAAAATTGATGGCAGCTATGATTACCATGATGGTTGTACTTGTAGCAACTTTTACTGTGAAAAACTATCAACAGGAGACTGTTTTGAGCAATATTGTCATCAGCCTCGCATTTGTTGCAGTATATTCAGCACTTCTTTACTTTCTAGTAGAAAAGTTGGTGAATCGGCCGATCAAAAGATCCTATGATACCGTCAGGGAAATGGTGCTCAAAGGAGATTTGACCCAGCGTATTCCCATGCAAAAGGTTAACTGTTCGGTTCAACGAAAATGTAAACATACGGATTGTCAGGCTTTCGGCAAGAAAACGAGCTGTTGGCAGGAAATCGGTTCAAATGCGCCAGGAGAGATTAAGTGCGGATGTCTCACTTCAGGTGAGTTTAAATCTTGCGTGCAGTGTCCGGTAGCAAAAGGGGTACTTCAAGATGAACTTGATAAAATGGCTGCCTGGATCAATACGTTTGTAACACGGGTTGCAAGCATGATAAAAGATATTGCTATAGACAGCGAAATGTTGAACAACTCTTCTGCTGATCTGTCCGCCCTTTCTGCACAAATGTCCGGGGGTGCTGAAAACATGGCCGGAAAGTCGAACACAGTGTCCGTTGCTGCGGAAGAGATGAGTTCCAACATGAACTCTGTAGCTGCAGCCATGGAAGAAGCAGCGACAAATGTAGGCATGGTGGCAACAGCAGCCGAACAGATGACGGCCACCATTAACGAAATCGCACAAAATTCGGAAAGAGCCAGCAACATCACCGGCGAGGCCGTTGTTGAAACCCAGAGTGCGTCTAACAAGGTCCATGAACTGGGAAATGCAGCCAATGAAATCGGAAAGGTTGTCGAGACCATCACCGAGATTTCAGAACAGGTCAACCTGCTGGCGTTAAATGCCACCATTGAGGCGGCCCGTGCCGGCGAGGCCGGCAAAGGTTTTGCTGTTGTGGCCAATGAAATCAAAGATCTGGCCAAACAAACTGCCGAGGCAACACTTGAAATCAAGGGAAAGATTGGCGCTATTCAGGGTTCAACAGCCGAAACGGTGACCGAAATCGACCAAATTTCAAAGATTATTAATGATGTCAATGAAATTGTTACCACAATTGCATCGGCAGTTGAAGAGCAGTCGGTAACCACCAAGGAGATTGCCGGAAATGTTGCGCAGGCATCACAAGGAATTCAAGAAGTGAATGAAAATGTTTCACAAAGCTCAACCGTATCCGGTGAAATTGCAAGCGATATTTCCGGTGTCAATCAGTCGGCGGGTGAGATGTCTAACAGCAGTGCCCAGGTGAATCTAAGCGCAGAAGAAATGACCAGAATGGGCGCTAAATTGAATGAGATGGTCGGCAAGTTTAAAGTATAGTCATTTGTCATCGGTCGATAACCATAAGTTGTTGGTTGATGATGGTCAAAAGTAGAACATCACTAAATAAATGAATGTTTATGGCAGATGACAGAGGCCGGAAGGCTGAAGACAGTGGTTTGAGAGCGAGTAATTCTCAAAGCCAAATGAAAAATAACGATGGAGGTGCTAATCGATGACACAACCAGCACATACTGAAATTCACAGTGATACCGTAGAATTGGCAAGCTTTTATGTCGGAGAAGCCTTATGCGGAATGGATATTTTGAAAGTTCAAGAAATTAACAAGCTCATCGAAATGACAAGGGTACCTCAGGCACCGGAGTATGTCTTGGGAATTTTAAATTTAAGAGGCGAAATCATTACCATTGTCGATCTTGGTAAAAAGTTGGGTCTAAAATCAACCGAATTGACCGATAAAACACGTAATATCATTGTCAATTCAAACGGAGAACACATTGGTTTAATGGTAGAACAAATCAGTGATGTGATTCAGGCGGAGTGGGAAAAGGTTGAGGCACCACCGGCCAACATTGGTGGCGTACAGGGAAAATATTTCACCGGTGTATTCAAAACCGAAGACCGCTTGATTGGAATATTAGATGTAGAAAAAGTACTGGAAGAAGAAAGTTAGTCATTGAACTTTGATTAATTAAAGAGGATAGCTAGTGATTAATGATATACCCCTAAAAGTTTTAATAGTAGACGATACCATCGTTTATCGGAAAATAGTAAGCGATGTTCTTTCTGACTTGCCCGATGTTGAAGTGGTGGGATTCGCTCATAACGGAAAAGCGGCGATAACAAAAATTGCTTCTCTAAAACCCGACCTTTTGACGTTAGACATTGAAATGCCGGAAATGAACGGCCTTGAAGTCCTTGAATATATAAAAAAGGAAGCGCTTGATGTGGGAGCCCTCATGCTCAGTACTTTGACCCATGAAGGCGGTGAAATGACCATGAAAGCTCTGGATTTGGGAGCGTTTGATTTTATTCTCAAGCCTCAGGAAGGAAACATGGCTGAGAATACGGAAACCTTAAAAAAGACCATTATTCCAATATTAAAGGCATTTACCCGTCGGAATGAAATAAAACATCTACTCAAAGGAAAAATAGGTTTAAAAACAGCCAACAAGGAAGATAAAAATTTGTCGAAATCGGATCAGGTTGTTCAGCGTATGAATTCAATCACGGACCGGATGAGACAAAAATCTGAAATTATAGCCATTGGCATTTCCACGGGAGGACCCAAGGCTTTGGCTCAAATGATGCCGTCTCTACCTTCTAATTTAGGCGCTCCAATTTTAATTGTTCAGCATATGCCGCCAATGTTTACCACGTCGTTGGCTAAGAGCTTGGACTCCAAATGTTCTTTTGAGGTTAAAGAAGCAAAAGACGGAGAACCTGTTCTGTCAAATGTTGCATTTATTGCGCCCGGCGGCAAACAGATGAAAATTATGGCGGGAGCCGACGGCAAAAACCGAGTACTTAGAATTACCGATGATCCACCTGAAAACAACTGCAAACCATCTGTGGATTATCTTTTTAGATCCATTGCACATCATTATGTGGGACGTGCAACCGGAGTCATCATGACCGGGATGGGGTCGGATGGGCTTTTGGGACTGGAACTAATGAAAAAGAGTGGATCCACCATCATTGCACAGAACGATAAGACGAGTGTTGTTTATGGTATGCCCAAAGGACCCATAGATGCAGGCATTGTAGATATTATTGCTCCACTGGACATGATAGCCAGTGAAATATGCCTTACGGTAAAACATACAATGATGAAGAATAACATGTAGCATCATTTGATAACTCAATAACCCGAATCAAAAACGATCCAAACCATAGAACTAATGACTGTTGACTCATGATAAAAGTTGCGACAGATGATATAAAAGCAATATCAAAATATATTTTAGATATTTCGGGAATCGACCTGAACGAGGGTAAGGCGTATCTCATTGAAACAAGACTTGGCGGTTTGATCAAAGAATATGAATGTTCTTCTTATAGAGATTTATGCAGTAAAGCTAAAACAGATTCTAATAAGAGCATTGAGAATAAAATCATCGATGCTATATCAACAAATGAGACGCTTTTCTTTCGTGATTCAGGACCGTTTGAAGTTCTTCAGCACAAGATTTTGCCGGATTTGATCGACAGGAGAACAGAAAAATCTTCCGGACTCCTTCCCATACCGATCCGAATTTGGAGCACGGCCTGTTCCACAGGACAGGAGGTTTACAGTATTGCCATCGTATTAAAAGAGCTTTTGCCGGATTTAAATAAATATAATATCAAGTTGCTTGGCACAGACATTTCCGATTCTGCTATAAAGCAGGCAAGTTATGGCACCTATAATAAATTTGAAATTGAACGCGGACTTTCAAAGGAAAAACTACAAAAATATTTTATTCCCAATGGGGGGAATTGGAAAATAAGCGATGAACTCAGGGCCATGGTTTCATTTACTAAACGGAACATATTGGAATCTTTTATGGGTTTAGGTAAATTAGATATTATATTCTGTAGAAACGTCGCCATTTACTTTGATCTTGAGGAAAGAAAAAAACTGTTTGAAAACATTGCCAGCGTTTTGGAACCGGATGGATTTCTGATTATCGGTTCTACAGAATCCTTAACCGGAATTTGTCCTATATTCGAGCCAAAAAGATATTTAAAGACGATATATTATCAATTGAGATAAAGTAATTTTTTAACTTATGTTTAAAGGAAGAATAAAACATCGCTAAGAGGTGACCTATGAAACAGCTAAGAATACTTGCTGTTGACGATGATCCTTTCACGCTGAAGATGCTTGATAAAAAGCTGGTCAAAGAAGGTTACGATATTGAAACCGCTTCAGACGGCGTTGAGGCTATAAAACTTATTTCACAGAAATTCTATGATATCATTATTACGGACCTGGTAATGCCGGGTGGAGTAGACGGAATCGACGTGTTGGAAGCCGCTAAAACTCAAAACAAACAAACCGAAGTTATATTGCTGACAGCTCATGCCTCGGTTGAAAATGCGGTAGAGGCCATGAGAAAAGGCGCTTTTGATTATCTTCAAAAGCCGGTTAATTTCTATGAACTGACACTCCGCATGGAAAAAATAAGGGATTACAAAAAGATGTTTAAAAATGCCCAGGACCTGCGTGAAGCAATGGATGTAACCGAGCAGAATGCCGCTCAAACGATTCAACTCCTTGAGATGAATGTTGCAGAACTTAACAACGTCGTATCTGAGATCCGGCGGGTGATAATGAATCAGAGTATCGATCCAAATAAATGTGTCGCCAGGGTCCTTGATATTGTATCTTCATGATAGATGTTCAGGTAATAGGTTTTAAAGAAAATAATTATGAAAAAAGAACCGGAGACAACGAAAGAAAAGAAGCAGATGAAACAAACCGAATCTTCGACGTCCAACGAAAACATCATGCACTTTAATTTAACAGATATAATTTTTGACTGGGACGGACTTCTGCATCGACTCATGGGGGATGAAGACATTGCCAAAGAGATTATTGACGATTTTCTGAAACAAATACCTGTCAATTTGTTTGCTGTAAAAAAAGCTTTGAATGAGGAAGATTTGCTACTTGTCCAAAGAGAGGCCCATGTCATTAAAGGCGCATCCGGGAATGTTGGTGCCTTGGCCTTACAGGAAATTGCAGAACAGATCGAAATTGCCGGTGAGGAAAAGGATCTTGTTAAGGCTGGATCGTTTGTTGCAGAACTCGATACACAATTGGAAATTCTAAAAAATAAATTGGCTCAGTCGAAGGGTTGAGCGCTACGTGAGCGTATTATGAAAATTTTAATCGCAGAAGACAATGTGACCACACGGCGTATTTTAAAAACCATTCTTGTTAAGTGGAATTATGATGTGGTCTCTGCCTGTGACGGAAACGAAGCATGGCAAAAACTCCAGGAGAAAGATCCTCCTAAGCTTATTATCCTGGACTGGATGATGCCCGGTATAAATGGAGTTGAAATATGCCGCAGGCTTCGTCAGGCAGATCATGTGGAGGTGATGTATATTATTCTGTTGACTGCACGTGATGAAAAAAATGATATTGTAGAAGGCCTTGGGGCCGGTGCAGACGACTACATTGCTAAACCGTTTGATACACAAGAGCTTCGTGCTCGAATCGATGTTGGCCGACGTGTTGTTGAATTACAGACAGCTTTGTTGGAAAAAGAAAAACTTCAAGTGATTTTTGAAATGACCGGTGCCATATGCCACGAATTGACTCAGCCAATGCAGGCTATTTCCGGAAATTCAGAGCTTATGCTGTTGAGTATTCAAAAAGACAATCCTTTGTATCGAAATGCTAAAGCCATTAAAGAGCAGGTTGAACGAATGGGAGATATCACCCGGAAATTAAAACGGGTGACAAGATATAAAACCAAGGATTATATAAATAGCAAAATCATCGATTTAGACAGTGCCGCAGCGCCATAAGGATTCGGGAGTAAAACTTGAGTATTTATAAGCGATCTCAAAATAATCTTTTGGCCCAACCTCGGCGTTGGAGCCTCGTTTTAAGTCCTCGACATACTTGAGTATGCCTGCCTGTCCCGGTATTTTAACGGGGCGGGTTAAAACTCGGCCCCGCCTTTTTATCCCGCCGGGTTTTAGCGGGGGATCTTGAACCAAAATCTTTATTTTGAGATAGCTTCTATAAAAATAATCTGCTTAAGGCGGGTTAAAATATGAGTTTAGAAGGGCGGGGCGTGTCATCTGACACAGAAATTGGGCAAAAATGAAAGCGCGAGGTCTTAATGTGTCAGGATTGAACAGCATCTATTGGCAGATCAACCATAAATTTAGTATATTTTCCTTCTAAAGCCTCAAATAAAAGCTTTCCTTTATGATTATTAACGATACCATGACTTATGGATAGTCCCAACCCGGTACCTTTCCCTGGTGGTTTGGTTGAAAAGAATGGATCACAGATTTTATTCAAGATGTTTTTAGGGATTCCTGTACCACTGTCATAAATGGTGGTTCGAATAAAATTTCGACCTTCAACTTCTTTAATTTCGCATTTGATATTAAGAAATTTCTCTCCACTCAATTCCAGAGGTTTCTGGTTCAAACCATAATGTGCATTGTTTAGAATGTTTAAAAAAACCTGTTGGATCTCATGACTGCGCACTTTTATATTGGGAAGGGCGTCCGGGATATCTACCGATAATTGTATCCCATCTTTTATTAATCGTTTCTCTATGATGCCAAGGGTGCTTGAGAGGATGTCTTTAATATTGGCAGGGTTTTTTTCTTCATGGCGATTTCGGGCAAAAGAAAGCAAATTTTTTACAATTTCTGCAATGCGATCCGCCTCTTTAATAATTCTGTTTATAATATCCTTTTCCGCGGGTTGCTCTTGGTTCAAGTCTTTGAGTATTTCGGCATAACCGATGATGCCGCTTATTGGATTGTTTATCTCATGAGCAACTCCGGCAGCCAGGGTGCCGATCGCCTCCATTCTTTGGGCATGCTGGAGCTGCGCTTCTATTTGTTTTTGTGAGGTAATGTTTTTTAATATAATAAGAATGGATTTGTGTACATCGTTTTTGATGGGAATGATGTTCAACATAACTTGATTGTTGTTTATTTCAAAGGACGCATCGTGAGTGACCATTCGTTGTGTTTCTTTTTGAAAATTTAAAAGACCTTTAATCTTGTTTTGATGTTTTTCAATGAAGAGTTTCGTAAAGTCTTTAGACAAAAGCGTTTCTTCTGGAATACCGATGATTGAGACGGCCGCAGG